>JAUWLH010000270.1 GCA_030613835.1 Candidatus Bathyarchaeota archaeon
TTGGTAATAAAAGGAATATGAACATATGTCAGATATTTTTCATATATAGCAGTGTTCTATCTTTTATACCGTAAAACGTTAGTTCAGTTTAATTTCATGCGTTATTATCTATAATGATAATCTGACCATTGTTCTATATTATGGAAAATGCCTGAACGGATGTAAACTGTTCTATGGATGACAGTCCTAGACCAGAAAAGAGATGCAGAAATTCAAATTTAACCTTAAGAGCCACCTAGCTGGACGACCACCCGCATTAATCTGAAGATATCAAATCCTTAACGTCCCATAAACGCACCAGGCTAACCCCGTAAAAGGGCCCAGTCTGCAATGTTTTATACGGTATCCGTTGTCTCTTCACCTATGACAGGCGGTTTACTTGCCATAGTCTCCCACCCAGACGACGAGACCTTCGGCTGCGGTGGGACACTGGCAAAGCATGCCAGCGCAGGCAAGGAGGTGCGGGTACTATGCCTCACGTGCAACCCGAGGAACAGGAGGGAAGAGTTCTTCAACGCCGTCCAAGCGCTGACCGTGGAAGCCGCCCTCCTTGAGAGAGACGACATCCAGCCGAGTCCGGGGCTTATCAGGAAGATAGCCGATTACATCGATGATTTCAGGCCAGGGACCGTTATCACCCACCTGCCTTTCGATTACCACAGGGAGCACAAGGCGTGTTATGGCGTGGTCAAGGAGGCAATCGAGTGGGCTGCCCACACTACCATGTACGAGGACGCCTGGTTGGTGAAACGGCTGCTATTGATGGAGGTTAATACGCTGATCCCGAGTCCTAGCGTTCTCGTTGACATATCCAGCTCATACGGCGTAAAGGAGAAGGCGATCGACCAGTACATCACCCAGCTCGCCAAGTTTCCGTGGGGCTACTACCAGAGGGTAAACAGAAAGAAGGCGGAGCTGAGAGGAGTTCAGTGTGACGTGGAGCTCGCAGAGGCGTTCATCGAGGAGTCCCTGCCCAGAGACGGGCCATTCTACCTGGAGAAGGCAACGGGCCTCCTCGTTTAACGATAATACATAACTATCCACGCGGCATTACATTCCGAAAGGTGAATCAATGAACCTCTATGGACTCAAAGTAATCGATTTCCACAGCCACTTCCCCGTCCAGAGGCCAGGAGGACGCAACTGGAGAAAGAGGCTGGTTGACAGGTACGGCGAGGAGAGGGCCGATATCATCCTGGAGAACTCGCGCATGTACAGGGACAAGTGGAGGCGCATGTGGGCCTTTGCGCCCCCCGAGGAAGGTGTCGTCCACGATGCCCGCGAGCAGGCGCAGCGCTGGGTCGATGATATGGACGCGAAGGGACTTGAAAGGGTCAACTTCGTGATGGGGGGAGGCAACGACAACCTGGCAGAGATCATCAAGATGCATCCCGAGCGGTTCACCGGGTTCGCCCACCACTCCCTGTTCGAAGAGGGTGCAGCCGAGGAGCTGGAGAGGGCGGTCACACAGCTGGGGCTCAAGGGCTACAAGCTCATCGCTTCTGGCCAATCGAAGCCCATCGACAGTGAGGAGGCTTACCCGGTATGGGAGATGGCCGAGAAGCTACAAGTCCCGGTTCTCGCCCACTTTGGTGTGCTAGGGGGAGGCGGCGGGCCCGCCTACGATGCGAGGAATCTGAACCCCCTCACGTTCTGGAAGGTCCTTAGCGATTTCCCGACCATGAAGCTAGTGGTCCCCCATTTCGGTGCGTGTTACTGGAGGGAGCTCCTGCAGCTCTGCTGGCAGTGTCCCAACGTCTATGTTGACACCTCGGGTTCAAACCAGTGGATGAGGTGGATGCCATACGACCTGGACCTGAAGAAGCTTTTCAGGAAGGCCGTGGAGACCATCGGGCCCAAGAGACTGCTGTTCGGCACGGACAGCAGCTACTTCCCCAGGGGCTTCTCTGCCGAGTACCTGAGGGAGCAGTTGAAGACCTGTTACGAGCTTGGCCTGGGGGAGGAGGAAATCGGCATGATTTTCCACGACAATGCTGCGGGCCTCCTCAAGCTCTAGGCTAATCGTTTTAATAACCCCCTGCTGAGTTTACCCCATAACATTTAGGTGTGTATTTTTAGTGGACACGACGATAGGCCGGCAGCACATAACATCTACACCAACCATATAAGGGCACGAAAAACATCAGGGCTCGCCACCGATCTCTGGGGGCACATCACTCACACCATGGGGGAGGCAGTTGAGCTGTTACCCAAGGTTCGGAGCCAGTACTGTGAGACCAGCGACGAGCTGGAGGCCCTCAAGGTCCACATGAAAGACAACATGAGGAGAATGGGATTGTTGACGGGAAATACTCGTGAGGCTATCGATAATATGCATAACGGGGTCGTGGAGGCTGGTCAGCAGCCCAACTTCATGGGCGGGCCTAGCCTTGTATTCAACAAGATATCCTATGCCATATCGCTTGCAGGGATGGATGAAGACATTGTTCCCCTCTATTATGTCGCGGATTACGATGGCGTCCAGCCTGAGCTCACCAACATGAGGCTGCCGGGGCCCAGCCACAAGGGGCTTCACCTGAACTACCCGGTCCAGCCCATCGAGAACAATATGTCAATCTACGCGGTCAAGCTGCCGGGAGAGAGTTGGTTCAGGAAGACCATGGAGAAGATTGACAGCAACTATAGGGGAATACTCAAGGAGCTTCCCGCCAAGAAGAGGGATCTGATCCAGAAGAACCTTGACCACATCTACTCCCTCATAAGGAACGCCTACTACTCCACTGACAACGTATCCACCTTCAGCACAAAGATAATC
>JAUWLH010000128.1 GCA_030613835.1 Candidatus Bathyarchaeota archaeon
TAGATACGTATTTTAGCCTTGTCACGCGCACACCTTCAGCCAGATTAACACAAGCGTAGAGAAAAAAGCGGGCTCGGTGGTATCCGGACCTCATAAGGTGCAGGTCCTATATTCTGTGATTTGCGCGTGAAGACACCAACGCGCGCAAATGGTGCGGGGGGTGGGAAACCCACCCAGATTTACTAGTAAACTTAACCCCCATGCGCGTATGTTGATGTAAGTATCGCCTTCGGAGTAGCAATTGTTCAGGCTAGCAATATAACCGATATGAACTATTTTGTAATTGTTAAATGGACATTGTTTTCTAGAACGACTGATTGTACCTTTAATCCGAGTTCGCCCTGAAGTATGCTTGTAATGTAATTCACGAGGAAATGACTCCATTTTCTCCCCAGGTTATGAATAAGATGCATTGTTTCCGCATCTTTTTTCTCGTAAACATCGCATCTGAACCATCCACTGTACTCGCCAAGCTCCTGTTTGATATACCATCGAATATTTTCACGATTTATCTCCATTCCACGTTTCAAAAGGTTCTCTTGTAATAATCGATGTCCATATTCGTAGCCGATATCCTCTATTTCTTCGATGGACAACTTTTCAAGTATAGCTCTGAAAGTCTCTAGGCTCATCAGGAGAAAGTATTGTGGATCATTGAATCTCCCGACATCTTTGTATCGTTGAAGGGTTTTATTGATCAAAGCGTTTGGGCTCATGCCAAGGCGTTCAGCTTCACTCTGAATCACAGAGTCTAACTCCACATCTATTCGGAGTGTTCGCGTTTTACTCTGTCTACCTGTTTTTTTTGGCATAGTAGTTTCAGAATATTATGTGTTACTAAGTGTTATAAAAAACACAATAAGTTACAAAATAAACTGACAGTTATATATAGTTAAAAATGGAGGCTAACTCGATTGAGATGTCTAAAAGAAGACACAATCAGAACGTGCGAAAACACCTAGAATCCTCATCGAGTTGCATGATTAGAATTGTAGGAGTGAGGAACAAATGAATACCAATCAGAAGACTGCCGAAATGGCAAACATGAAAGTAAAACTTTCCATGTTGTGGCTATTTGGGGAAGTAACGTTACTGACCTTCTTAGTGCTCGAGTTTATGGAGCAAGGTGTAATGGAGGGAATAATTGCTGGGAACATGAGAGGGCTGCCACTGGGACCCGGAACATTGCTATTCTATGCAGTTTCCCTTTTGATTCCATTGGTTATGGCTTTCCTGTCTCTGACTTTGAAGTATTCAATGAACCGCTGGGCAAATATCATTGTGGGCATAGTCTATTCTGGACTCTATCTTATGGACCTAGTTGCTCATCTAGCAGTTCCATACGCTTATGCGATACTAATGGGCATCGCTTCAGTTGTGGCTCAGTTATTAATTGTCTGGTATGCATGGAAGTGGGTCTAAACAGGCAGGATTGTGTGATAGGTGAGTCAATTATGGAAGATGTGAGGTTAATTCTTTCAGCATTATGGGTAGCTGTAACGTTTTGTTCTGTTTTTGAGGCTATTCTGGGATTTGTTAAGCCAGGGTATCTAAAGGGAGTGATGGCGGGAGAAATAGATGGTATACAAGTAACTCAAGTAGTTTTGGTCGGAAATGCAATAATGATGGTGATTAAGAGTGTTATGTTTTTCATGTCCCTGACTTTACCGTATCCTATGATTCGCTGGGCAAACATCATCCTAAGTGTAGCATTTTTTGTAGTTATTCTCATGACATTGGGTTTTTATTTTACTACTAACGTACAGACATGGACTTATTATTATTTTTTTGCAGCTACCGAAATTGTACTTTACGCACTGAATGTCTGGTATGCATGGAAGTGGGTCGCGCCCGCGATATCGTAGTGCAATGAAAGGAGCTTTGTTGAAATGGATAAACGCGTCGAAAAACCTGCGAAGGCGATGACTGACGAGGAATTAGGAAAAAGGCTGTGGGATGAGCTGGCTCTATTAACAGGACAAATGGCTGAGGAGCGCGCAAGGTGATAATGATGCCAGAGAAAATCTCCAAAAATGAAAGGAAAGTCACTGCGATGGAACGGCTTTTCTCGTTTTCCCCATTCTCAACGGTCACAGTCGTCGCCCGGATAAAGGGAGACGTAACCGTGGACATGTTGATGAACGCCGTCCAGAGAGTCCAACAGAGACACGCAAACCTCCGAATGAGGATAAAATGGGATGACGAGAACAATCCCTGGTTTACATCGGAGGACGTGAAGGAGATCCCGGTCGAGATCATATCGCGGGAGTCTGAAGACCACTGGATTAAAATCCATCACGAAGCGAACCAGATCCCATTCAGGTTCGATGAACGCCCCGCAATCAGATTCACACTGGTGCACTCACCGGAAATATCCGAGCTGATAATACTGTGCCACCACATCATCTGCGACGGACTATCGCTGGCATACCTAGCAAGAGACCTCATGACCCACCTGGGAGACCCCACCAAGGAAGCGGAGATACTCCCCGACCCCGTGCCAATCGACCGTGACAACCTGCCAAAGGACGTCTCGGTGAATCCCGTGGTCAAGTTCTTCGTCAACCGTATAAACAAGGGCTGGCGGAAGGACAAGGTCCACTTCGACATGGAGGATTACAGGAACCTCAACGAGGCGTACTGGATGAACGCCCTTCACCGGATGTTCTCCATAGAGCTTTCCGAGCCCCTGACCGCTGCACTGGTGTCGCGCTGCAGAGAGGAGAACACCACGGTGAACAGCGCGTTGACAGCCGCATTCCTGGGGGCCCAGCTGGCGATTCAGGGCAAGAGAAAAGAGCTGTCAAGCATAGGCATAGCCGGTAACCTGAGGGACCGCCTTCAGAGGCCGGCCGGAGAGGGGATGGGATTCTTCGCCGGAGTGGTGACCCTGGACTACTCCTACGACGAGAAGAAGGGATTCTGGGACAACGCGAGGAGATTCAACCAGAAGGTCCAGCCCCTCTACACGAACAAGAACCTGTTCAAGGAAGGGTTGGTGTGGTGTTATCTCGAGCCGGCGATTCTCGAGGCCATCAACTTCAAGAGGTTGGGAGGGCTTGTCCCGACCCGCTTCTCGAGGCACGAGAAGTTATCCGCCTACAGTCAGCGGGATGACGTGGTCTCATCTATTCTCAAGAGGGAGAAGATTGATTCCCTTGACAGGATCGTGATGGGCACGGCTGTGACGAACCTTACCCGGATGGACTTCCCGAGGGAATACGGGGACCTGGAGTTGGATCGCCTGATTTTCCATCCTGGTGGTGCCTTCCCGTTGTCAACCGTGAACTTGGTGCTCGGGGCAGTCACATGTTCGGGGAAACTCAGCCTGGTCGTTGAATACGAGGAAGGCACGGTCAGCACGAACACGATGACTCAGATCAAGGACAAGGCGATGGGGTTCCTGCTAAACACACATCTCTAGGACCAGGTTTAACGATGGAATTTCTTCAATTCTCGTCGATTGTCAAGAAGCGCATCCTACTAGTGATTCCTACGATACTCGTCGTTGGACTGGTCTCCGGGTATTTCCTCGATTTGAGGTTCCTGAAGCCACTTTCACGACCCCTGAGTTTAATGATCGTTTACCCGTTGATGATCTGGCTTCCCACGAGCAGCCTTACCAAGTGGGATGACATCAGGGTGCTGAGCTACGCCCTAGTGATGAACTTCGTAATGATGCCGCTCCTCGGGTATGGGGTAAGCTCTCTGTTCTTCGAGAGGGGGTCATCAATGTTCCTTGGGTTGCTACTTGTCTCGCTGCTACCCACTAGCGGTGGTATGACAGTGACGTGGACGGGGCTCGAAAACGGGAATGTCGTGGCTGCTGCAAAGATGACGATCATAGGATTGATGCTGGGCGCTTTGACTGCTCCGTTCTACATCCAGTTCTTTGTCGGTCAGTCACTCGATGTTCAACTGATGGACGTAATGTTGCAGGTCTTTTACATCATTGTGACACCTTTCGTCGCGGGTCAGGTCACCAGGATACTCTATGTGAAGGCTAGGTCGGAGGATGGGTTCAACAAGGACTTGAAGCCGTACCTGTCGATTCTCTCTATGTGGGGTATATTGGCCGCGCGCGCTCTAATAGAATAGATTACCCTCGATGACTGTCACACAACCCCCCGTTAAAAAGACCCGACCATCAATGAGTTCAACGAAGAGAACGCCCCCCCTCACGGATGCTTGATAAGCCCACATCTTCGTTTTCCCGAGGACCTCTCCCCAATAAGGCGCTAGAACAGTGTGTGCTGAGCCCGTCACAGGATCCTCGTCAATCCCCATCAACGGGGCAAAGTACCTGGAAACGAAGTCGTACCTCCCCGAGCCTGAAGCGGTTACCACCACCCCCCTCCATCCCAGAGGATTATCCGCTCCAAGGAGAGCCTTGAAGTCGGGACGCACCTCTCTGACCTCTTCCTCGCTACTTAGGAGAACCAATAGCTTCTGATTGGTGTCTGAGTATGAAATATCCTCCCAATTGGACACCCCGAGGGCCTCCAGAGCCTCTCGGGCGGGTTCAACAGGGAAGGGCTTGTTCTCGGGGAAGTCCAAGCGGACCCCTTCGGGAACCCTCTCAGCGTAAAGAGAGCCTGCCATGGTTAGGAACTCCACCCGGTCGCCATCGTATTCCCTGTGCTCGAAGATGGTATGACCCGTTGCTAGGGTCGCGTGACCACAGAGGGGGACCTCCCGCGTGGGGGTGAACCACCGCAGATTAAAGCACCCATCGCTGATCTCCTCGACGAAAGCGGTCTCCGAGAGGTTCATCTCACGTGCTATTGAAAGATAGAGTTCGTCGCTCAACCGTGTGGGCATAAAACAGATCGCGGCAGGGTTCCCCCTGAAGGGCACATCGGTGAACGCATCCACCTGATAGAAAGGGACCTGCTTTTCAGACACCATGATAATATGGTGGAGAGTTCAAACTATAAAACGCGCGCGTGGGAGAAAAAAAAGGTCCATGGGGTAACGATGACCCGGAGCTGACCTGCCCGGCGAGAAAGGGGGAGATCTTGGCGATGGCGCGCGCGTAAAATGGTGCGGGGAGTGGGAATCCCACACAGATTTACTAGTAAA
>JAUWLH010000187.1 GCA_030613835.1 Candidatus Bathyarchaeota archaeon
GACATCGGCGGCGGTATCGGAGTCCCGTACAAGCCAGGCGAGGAAAGGGTTGACCTTGACTTTTTCTTCGAACGCCTATTCGGGTTCATGGAGAAGAGACTTGACGAGCTGGACTTAGGTAGGCCGGAGATATGGCTTGAGCCGGGGAGGTTCTTGGTAGCAGAGTCCGGCGTGCTCCTCACAAGGGTTACCACATTGAAATCGAGTCCGGGGAAGGAGTTTGTTGGTGTCGACGCCGGGTTCAACACCTTGGTCCGGCCCGCGATGTACGGCTCGTATCACCACATCCACTCCGCCAGTGGACTGGATGAACCAACTCAAGCCTATACTGTCTATGGGCCGCTGTGTGAGTCAGGTGATATATTCGCAAGGGATCGCGTAATCCCCAAGGTGGAGGAAGGTGACCTATTGGCTATCATGAACGCAGGTGCCTACGGGTTCTCCATGAGCAGCCATTATAACTCAAGGCCAAAGGCCGCTGAGGTCATGGCGATGGACGGTGAGAGCCGGCTGATCAGGGAGCGTGAGACCCTTCAGGATCTTCTACGTGGTCAGGTGTCTTCCAGCTCAAAGTAGACTATCTTTTTTCGCTTCTTTTTGGACTCCATATGGAGATCCTTGAGCGTTCCGATGTCTCCTGTGCTCTTGACGTGGGTTCCCATGCAGAATGTCTCGGCGAAGTCTCCTATCTTGATCATCCTGAGGGTCTCGATGTTCTTGGGTATCTTCTCAAGGAAGCTCTGCTTCCGCTCGTCGTCCCCTACGTCCAGGTCCTCACGACTGGTGTAGTAGATATCAACGGGCACGTCAAGCTCGATCACCTCGTTGAACCTCTTCCTGACGGTTTCCACCATCTCCTCGTCGATCTCGCTGGGCTTAAAGTCCAGCTGGCTGAAGCTGCTGAAGACCTTAGGGCCGCTGCCGAGGTTCTCAAAGAGGCCAGTCAATAGGTGCTCCCCGCTGTGGAGTCGCATGTACCTGAACCTAGTGTCCCAGTCGATGACCCCGTGGACCTTCTCGCCGATGGCTATGTCTTGGAGAAGGTAGTGGAAGACCTGTTTGCCCCGCTTCATCACCTTGATAACGCGCACCTCGTCACCGTTGACTATGAGCTTGCCGGTGTCGCTGGGCTGTCCTCCTCCCTCTGGGTAGAACCCCGTTCTGTCCAGTACAACGAATTTTGGGCCAGTTCTTGTTACAACTGCATCGAATTCCTTGAGCTCTGGGTTGTCCGTGTAGAGGAGCATGCTGTCTTCCATTTTTCTCGTACAGAAAGCTCCGGGACTGGTTTATGAGTCTTGTCCGGGCTCCCTGACGAAGACCACTCGGCCGTCTATGATGGTCATGTCAACCGGTATGTCCTTGATCCTCTCCGTGGGCACAGTCAGTATATCCTCCCCGAGGACCACCATGTCCGCGAGCTTTCCCTCCTCCAGGCTCCCCAGCTTGTCCTCGTCGAGCTGCTGGTAGGCAGCGTTGACTGTGTAGATCCTCAGGGCCTCCGTCACCGAGACCTTCTGGCTAGAGCCTATCGGCCGCCCTGCCTTTGTCTTCCTGTTCACGAGCCCGTGGATCGCCATCAGCGGCGGATATGGCGCGCAGGGGTGGTCGCTGTGGGCGGCGATCTTTACGCCCGCGTCGAGGAATGACCTTGCAGCGAACATCCTCTCAAGACGCTCCTCGCCGAACGCCGGTATCAGTTTGTCGCCGTGGTAGTAGACATATGGGCCGAAGATGGTGGGAAGTATCCCCAGCTTCTTAATCCTGTCCACCAGCTCGGTGGTTATGACCGTGCAGTGGATGTCCCTGTTCCGGGGATCATCCCGCGGGTACTTGGCTTGGGCCTCCTCCATGATGTCGAGGTACATGGCTATCGCCCTGTCGCCGTTAGCGTGGGCCGAGATACGGTACCCCTCCTTGTACGCCGACATAATCTTCTCGGTGGCTATCTCCCGTGTTGTGGCCATTACCCCATAGAAACCGGGCTTGTTCAGGTACTCCTCGGTGACGGCGGCGGTCCTGGCCGAGATCGCGCCATCGAAGAAGAACTTTAATCCGCTGATCCTGAGCCAGTCGTCGCCCAGTCCCCTGTATATGCCCAGCTTGTCCAGTTCCTGAAACAGGTCTATGTAAACATCCATTCTCATCCTGATGGGGAGCTCACCGGCGTTCCTCATGTCTATGGCGGCCCTGATCTCTGATCGGCCGACGGTGTCGTAGACACAGGTCAGGCCGTTCTCGGCGCACTCCGCTAGTATCTCCTTGGCCCCGTGGTACGACTGCTCCCGCGTTGGGATGGGTGGTCCCTCGGGCCTGATGACGTCTATCGCTGTCTCGTGGAGCCCACCAACGGGGATCTCGCTCTCGTCCCTGTCAAACTCTCCTCCCACGGGGTCAGGGGTGTCCTTGCTGACTCCCGCGGTTTCGAAGGCTAGGCTGTTGGCGACGCTGAAGTGGCCTCCCACCGTTGAGAGGATTATGGGGTGCTCGGTGCTCGCCCCGTCTAGCTCGTACCTTGTCGGGTGGCGCTTCTCCGCGAGCTTGGAGTCGTCTTCCTGGTACCCTACAACCCATTCGCCAACCGGGGTTATCACCGCCCGCTCCCTGAGCTTCTCTACGAGGTCCTTTATGGAGTGGACCCCCTCCTCCTCGCTGAGGTCTACGTAAAGTAGCCGTCCCGCCCCTACGTTCATCATGTGGCAGTGGCTATCAATGAGGCCGGGTATGACACACCTTCCCTCCAGGTCAATGACCCTTGTGCCCTCGCCTACCATCCCCTGAACCTCATTGTTGGTCCCCACCGCCAGTAGCCTGCTATATTTCACAGCAATGGCCTCGGCTATTGACTCACTGGGATCCATTGTGACTATTTTCCCGTTCACTAAAACCATGTCAGCGTGCATTTCTTTGACCTTCTGTCGACGATAATACATCTCCCCCCTATCATAAATATTATATTCCCAAGAAACTGACAGCAAACCATGTCAAGGCACTCTGAGATCAGGGAGATGGAGAAAAAATACGTCTACGGGACTTGGCGGTACGAGAACACCTGGAACCCGGTGATAATCGAGTCAGGCGAGGGCTGCTACATCACAGACCTGGACGGTAAACGGTACCTGGACTTTTCCTCCCAGCTCATGTGCAGCAACCTGGGCCACAGAAACCAGGCAGTGATAGACGCCATCAACAAGCAGGCGAACAAGCTGTGCTACGCTGCGCCGGGGTTCGGTACAGTCCCCGCGGCGATGCTCGGAAAGAAACTGGAGGAGATCACCCAGGACGGGCTCGTGAAGAGCTTCCTCACCAACGGCGGCTCAGAGGCAAACGAGGCCGCGATAAAGATCGCCAGGATGTACAGTGGCAAGAGCAAGTTCATCAGCAGGTACAGGTCGTACCACGGGGCAAGCTCCGGCGCGATAGCCCTCACTGGCGACCCTAGGACACAACACGCAGTGGGCATGGCGGGCGTTGTTAGGGCACCGGACTGTTACTGTTACAGGTGCCCATTTGGCAAGGAGTACCCCGGCTGCGGGGTCACATGTGTTGAGATCATCGACGAGATTATCAGGATGGAGGGCCCGAAGACCGTCGCCGGTGTTGTAATTGAACCCATCGTCGGCAGCAACGGGATACTTGTGCCCGTTGACGAGTACATCCCAAGGCTCAGGGAGATATGTGACGACCACGAGGTCCTCCTCATCGCCGACGAGGTAATGTCTGGCTTCGGAAGGACGGGTAAGATGTTCTGTATAGAGCACTGGGACGTTACGCCTGATATCATGTCCATGGCCAAGGGGATCACGGGGGCGTTCCTTCCCGTGGGTGCGACCATAACCAGCCAGGCGATAGCCGACCACTTCGATCAGCC
>JAUWLH010000219.1 GCA_030613835.1 Candidatus Bathyarchaeota archaeon
GCCTCTTCCTGTTAAAATCCTTGAAGAAAAGTTGAACTAGATGGGAAATGAGGATAAAATCTGCGGTCTCAAACTCTCTAGACTCGGTAATTGTCTATCTCGAACATTTTCATCACAAGTAGATTGTTATAATATTAAAAAGGATGCTCGCGGAGCCGTATGAAAAAGAATGACAGCTATTATCGCCAGCTGTTGATTATCCTTATGCCCTCTACAGCGTCAGATGCGGCCGCATCTGCGCCTATATCAGAGGCGTATTTTTGGCTCAGAGGTGCCCCGCCAATTATGATCTTCACATCTTCTCTGAGACCGGCCTCTTTCAGATGCGTGACCACGTTCTCCATCTCAACCATGGTAGTCGTGAGGAGAGCTGACATTGCAACGAGGTTGGGTTTATGCTCTTTGACAGCCTCGACGAATTGTTCTGGGCTAATATCAACGCCTAGATCAATGACCTCATAGTTCTGGGCCCTCAGGAGGGAGACAAATACGTTTTTTCCAATATCATGGAGATCTCCCTTCACGGTTCCGACGATACATGTGCCCGCCTTTTCCATGTCGCTCTCAGCTAGGTGGGGTTCAAGGAATGTCATGCCCTCTTTCATGGTCTCACCAGCCATTATAAGCTCAGCGAGGTAGTACTCGCCGTCCTCATACTTTTGCCCGACAATCTCCATTCCTTTTGCCATCCCGTTGATCACGATGTCGTATGGTGGGATGCCTAAATCAATGGCACTTTCACATAGACCGACTATGGAGTCTATGTCTAGCTCAACGATGGCTTCTCTGAGTTTGTTTAGGATCATTTTGTTACCGCTCATCATCAGTACTTCCCGTATTTCCTTACCAGTTCAATTACCCGCTGATAGTTCTTGAAACTAACGGTGTTTGGGACACTGTGGTCGCTGTGGTAGATGTAACCTCCCCCAACTTTTGCAGTCGAGACCTTCTCCTTGATCTCCTTCTCAATGGGCTCAGGGTCGTCCAAGTTCATGAGCCTCACATCGATGCCCCCCATGAAGGACATCTGGTCCCCGTATTTCTCCTTGAGCTCGATGACATCCATCCCCGCCTTGACCTCAAGGGGCTGTATGCAGTCTATCCCCTCATCGATGAAATAGGGGATCAGCTCCTTGATGTTCCCGCAACAGTGCAGTATCACCTGCATATCCCTAGCGTGGAAGAAATCACACAGCTCCTCAAAGACCGGGTGAAGTTGATCCTCGTAGTGCCTGGGTGAGAAGAAAGGCCCGTGCCTGTACCCCAGATCACAGAATAGGAATGCGCCATCAAACTGGAACCCACCGTCTATCATCCTGTCACACATTGCCATCGCCAGCTTGGCGTCTGTCCAGTACATGTCCTTGATCCACTCAGGCTCTCGGAGGACAGCCCTGAGCAGCCTCTCCGATGCGACGTATTTCTGGAGCTTGTCGTAGCCCACAATCGCGTTAAAGGTGATGTATCTGCCGAGGCTCCTCTCCCTCTGGTTGCCCCTGAGATCACTGACCCAGTCGATGCGCCTATCGCTGGGCTTAAGCCTTGGCTTGAGTTTCTCCCAGTCCTCCCTTTCCTTGCACGGGTAATCAATGATGAGAGGTGTTGTGGTGAAGTCCCTGTGGTTCTTTATGACGCCGCCGTAGCTGTCACGTTCAGTGATGTACTCATCGTCGATAGCTATGACCTCCTCCTTGAACTGGGGACTCGTATCGCTGCCGAACCCCACCATCTCAAAGCCAAAATAATCGGCTGGCTCGATGCCGGAGGGGAGGCCCTCGTTCCTCCACCTGTCAATTGTTGCCTGCCATATATTATCAACAATGGGCACCCTGTCTGCCTCTTGATGGTTAATAGTCATCCTAATTCGATCTCTTGAGTTCAAAACAACCACAAAACACTGTTTGATGAGACTATTTCATTGTTCGCAGCTTTCCCACTGAAAAAGAAACATAAGAGCCCAGTCCGTGAAGAAAAGATGAGAAAAAAAGGGATCACTTGTAGACCAACGGGAACGCGGTGAATATCTTCACACCGAGTACCAAGTTCTCGATGGTGACCCTCTCGTCAGGCTGGTGGGCCTGACCCGTGAGGCTGGTCCCGTAGCCTAAGCTCGGTATACCCGCGATCTTGCTGATGCTTATGCCGTCGGTGCCACCAGTGAGTATCTTCATGTTCACAGGCTTTCCCGTGATCTCCTTGATGACGGCCTTGAACTGGTAGGCGAAGCTGCTGTTTGGGGACTCGTAGTAGCCAGCGTAATCCTCGACCGTGTGTTTCTTGGTCGATACGACCTCAAGTCCTTCGATTCCAGACTCGGTGACAAGCTCCTTGATCCTGTCAACAACTTTCTTCGGGTGTGACCCGGGCGTGAGCCTGATATCGAACTCAGCTTCTGCATAGTCTGGGACCACGTTGATCTTGACCCCTCCGTGTATGATGTTACAGGGCACGGACGGGGTGTAGAAATTGTACTCCATTGCCTTGATGATATCATCAGTGCCTGTCGGGGTTGTCCCCTTGTAGTATGCAATACTGCCCTCAACCGCGGATTTTAGGTCCTCAGGCCAGTCCAGCTTGAAGTCGTCAATCTTCTCAACCCAGGGGATACCGTTGATGAGCCTCGTTATCGCGTTCTTACCAAGGTATGGGGTGCTACCATGTGCCGTCTGACCTCTAGCGATCAGTTTTACCCCGGCCCCTCCCTTGCAGCCGAGGTCTATGCTAGGTGCATGAGGTCCTCCCCCGTTGCCGTCTCCGATGACGCATATATCCGCTTTGAGCCTACCCGATTGTGCGAGCCACCTTGCCCCCTCCCCTCCGCCTATCTCCTCATCTGATGTGAACCAGAACTCGATTGTGTTGGGAATGGACTCCGTCTCGTTAAGTATTCTAGCCGAGACCATAGCTGCGGCACATGATCCCTTCATATCGCTGCTCCCCCTGCCATAGACGCAGTCGTCAGCGATCACGCCGTCATAGGGGGGGTACGTCCAGTTCTCGGGCTTGCCCTCTGGCACTACATCGATGTGTCCTACCCAGAGTATCTTCTTGTCGATAGTCCCTTTGACGCGGACGACTATGTTTGGCTTCTTGGGGTCGTTAGCGTGGACCTCGTTCTCGATGCCATGCTTGTCGCAGTACGTCTTGATGTACTCCAAGCACTCGTCGGTGTATCCTTTGGGGTGAGCGGAGTTGTACTTGACTAGGCCGCTGGTTAGCTCTGCTACCTCGTCAGCGGTACCTTCCGCTATCTTCAGAATTTTATCTAGATTCATATAGGAATTAGAGTCTGTTGAGAAAATAAGACTTGGCTAGGGGATGGT
>JAUWLH010000154.1 GCA_030613835.1 Candidatus Bathyarchaeota archaeon
GGCGGGGCTGGTGGGATACCCCGAATTAAAAAAACACCTTTCTTTTTTTCCGGGCCGCGCGCGCATGGGGGGGGTGACGCACCGCTGCAGGTACCGCGGGGGGTACCTGAGGGTATCTCAAGCTGAAAGTCAAGCAGCTCAAGGTGGTGGTGAGGTGCCTCAGGAGCTTGCTCGCAGCTTGGCTGGAACTCAGGCAGGACCTGAAAGACTTGCAGTTACCTAGACTATGCCTTCCCAAGGGCAGCCAGGTCCTAACTCACCAAGCTACCAAGCAAGCCAGCAAGCTAGCATCTCAGCTAGGTGGTCAGGTACCTCAAGCGCGCGGAGAAAACAAGCAGGGTGTTTATCCCTATCGCTTTACAAAAGAGGATCTGTAAATGATTAGGGGTTTCTAGGATAAGTGTGAGGCCATCGTGTTTCGGGGTGTTCCCCATCTTCTGGATTCCCACACACCTATGCACGTGTCACCACATATCTAGCGGAACAAAATTTTTGGTGGGCCTGATGGGATTTGAACCCACGTCCACCTGGTTATGAGCCAGGTGCTCTAGGCCAAACTGAGCTACAGGCCCGCCGCTCATTCTAAACATTCATCCTAGATATAAAAACTACTGCCGAACCGAAAACAAATATAAACAGGATCATGGGTTAAGAAAGGTACGTGCTCCTGTGGTGTAGCTCGGCCAAGCATTCCGGCCTTTCGAGTCGGAGAACCCGGGTTCGAATCCCGGCGGGAGCACCAATTATTTTTCGCCTCAATACCATAACATGCCGTGCGTGGTTTGCTGAATTAGCAAATTATATATAATGTTTCTGCTATCCCCTGAGAGTAGGTAATAAAATTGAATATTTACCCTTTGTTCACTACCATCGTCGCGGGTGCCTTCACCTTTTCACTGTTCAAGCAATACCAAGAGAGAAAGAAGTTTCACCAGCTCCTCTGGACCATTGCCATGCTGGCGTATGCCATTGCTGCGCTCATGGAGTTTCTGATGAACGGAGATATCTTTGGACCCACCGTTTGGGCGTTCAAAGTCTACTACGTTCTCTCGGCGCCACTAGTTGGGATGCTGGGGGCGGGGGTCATGTATCTCCTGGTTGACAAGAAGAAGGCGGATATCTTCACTGGGATAATGGCTCTCCTCTCGTTGGCCTTGATAGTCACTGGATTCATGCAGCCTATTAATCAGGTGACCCTGGTCGATGCGTTCAAGGGTCCACTGGGGGAGGCGTTCCACAAGGCAATACACGCGTACACTATGGATGTTCGCAGGTATGCTATAGCGATCAACATTGTTGGTGGACTGACGCTTATCCTCGGAGCGGTCTACAGCTTCATCAGGGACAGGAGGCGAACATACAACGCCTTCTTCGTCATCGGGGGGTTGCTACCTGGGTTAGGTGGTACCCTGATGGGCATCTTCGGTGACCCGAACCTGTTCTTCGAGTTTGAGCTTCTTGGAACCATATTCCTCTACGCGGGATTCGTCTACAGTGACAGATTCATCAAGAATAGGGACGAGAAGATAGCCGAGCGCCTCTTGGCTGACCCCTAACTCACTGAATAACGATATAACAAACTGACCCCAATTACTGACCTATTATGAATGTAATCGAGATCGCCAAGGAATTAATCAGGTTCGATACATCTGGCCCACCGACACAGGAGCAGCCCTGCGCGGAATGGATCAGGGATTTCCTTGAGGACTCGGGCTTCAGGACGACGCTACAGGTGGTGGAGCCTGGTCGCGCTAATGTCGTGGGGAAGATCGGGGAGAGCACAGAGCCGGGATTAGTGCTCTCTGGGCACATTGATGTCGTTCTCGCGGGAGATCCAGACTTGTGGAAGGTCTCGGGGCCATTTGATCCGGTTATTAAGGACGAGCACCTTTTCGGCAGGGGAGCCTGCGATATGAAGGGACCCGATGCCTGTATGCTTAAAGTAGCGCAGGACTTTGCAAAGGAGGACTTCAAGAAGCAGTTGACCCTGGTCTTCACGGCTGGCGAGGACACGGGCGGCTGGTTCGTCAACAATGTTCTAAATGATGAACTGGTCACACCAGCTGAGGCCCAGTACTGTGTCATCGGAGAGCCAAGCCTCATGGAGATCATCCCTATCCACAAGGGCTCTGGTGCCGCTGATATCATGATACACGGCAGGGCGGCACATAGCAGCAAACCCGAGCTGGGAATCAACGCAAACCAGAAGGCGGCCGACTTCCTGTACGAGCTCAGGGAACTCCAGGAGGAACTTGACAAGGAACGACACCCGCTGCTGGGATCAACCACTGTTGAATGCACGTTGATGGAGGGCGGTTTCAAGGTAAACATCATCCCTGATCAGGCGAAACTGACTATCAATTACAGGTTAATTCCATCGCACAAAAATCCTGAAGTGTCCAAGAGATGGTTTACTAGCATCATTGAAAAATTATCAAAGAATGACCCTGATTTCAGGGCAGATTTAACGAGACACAGTGTGTCCCCTCCACTTGATGTGCCTCTTGACTCGGAGATCGTAACCACACTAAAGGATATATTGGGAACTGAACCTGTTGGTGCACCATACTATACTGAGGCTGTAAGCTACAGCTCGGCAGGGATTCCTGCAGTGATATGCGGACCAGGGAGTATAGATCAAGCTCATACACCTGACGAGTATATCTCACTGAAGCAACTTGGTTTAGGGTATAAAACCTACAAGGAACTAGTGAAAAGAACCTGTCTTTAATCATATTACTCTTTACATTGAGAAAAAATTCGTTGAAGTAATAACATGGTAGGATATAATTCTGATGGTTACTGTACATAGTTGAGAGTAACTATATGTGAGTAAATTGTTTCAATAATAAAGTATATTAATGAAATGAATAGAGAAAGAGTAGGCGAATAACTTGAGTGATGTCAAATTCAATTTAAAACCTGTGTCAAAGAAGCCTTCCAGAAAGTATAGGAAAGGCAGCAAGTACGACCCGATTATCGACTATTTCATTGAAAGTGATCAAAGACTAGTCGAGGTAGACGTACCTGAGAAAGACGCGAACTATCTAAGAACACAGTTAAAGAAGAGAATTGATGCAAGAGACCTAGACGACAAGATCGAGGTCTCAGTTGTCAATAACATCGCATACCTAGAGAAGAAGTAGATTTCCAACTACTCTCTTTATTATTTTATTTGATTAGAACAGTTAATGACAAGTAGGAAGATTTTAGATTTCCGTTGTGGGGCAGCTTAGCTTTCCCGCAAGCTCATCAGCCTCTGATGGGGCGAGTTTTATTGTGTACAAGTATCTTGGAGTGCGTAGCTTTAGCTTAGTGTTATCCTTGTTCTTCTTAATCATACACCCGGTTGCCTTCCCCGAGAGTTCGATGAACTTTTCCTTGTCAAATACTTCCACTGGCAATGATTTTCTCTCCGTGTCACCATAGAAAAGGATAGTTGGTTTTAATGGTTTCGCTTAGACCTCCGCATAATCGGGCTCCTTCACGAGCTTGATGACGGGAAGAAGGCAAAGAGCCAGTAAAACACTCTGAATATATCAGGGGTAGGCTGGGTTGTACTCGTAGATGTAGCCGCTGATCAGGCTACCAAGGACGCTGGGTATGAATAGCATGAACCCCTAGGCGTAGCCGCCGGTACGCGCGCCGCAATCTCAACCATAATGAAATCGAGAAAGGGGTATACTCGTTTTACAAAAAGATTCGGAAAAAAATTAGAGTTTGAACTCGTCGTCCCTGTTTGGCGCAACGGCATTCAGGTCCAACTCATCCCTCGCCCACTCAGACAGGTAGTCACATGACTCCTCCTCACCGTGTATCACGTAGATGTCCGGCTTACCTTTCAATCCCCTGAGGAATTTCTGTAGCGGGGTCTTACCACTGTGGCTGCTGAAGTCAAAGTGTTTGACCTTGGCGTTCACCTTGGTGTCCTTGTCCTTTATGGGGAACATCCCGGTCTCCATAAGCCTAGCACCCTTGGTGCCAGGTACCTGGAAGCTGACGATGAATATGCTGTTAAGGGGGTCCAGGGCCAGCTTCTCCATATAGAACATGACTGTTCCTCCCTGAAGCATGCCGCTTGGTGCGACTATGACTTTTGCCTTCCTGACGGCGTGCCTCCTGTCCCTCCATCCCCTTATCTCGTGAACATTTCTCAGGGCATTTGCATAGGTCTTTGGTGTCTTCACCGAGTCAGGGATTTCAAGCATCACCTGATTGACCGCTCTTGCCATTCCATCCAGCAATGTGTACTCGTTTAACTTGTGGGCGTGGAGTACGCTCAGAATCTCGTGGCTCCTGCCAACCGCGAAGGCGGGTACTAGAACCCTGCCCCCCTGGTTGAGAGTCGCGTTGATGTCCTTGATGAACTGTTTTTCAAGGTCCTTCCTGTCTGGGTGCGCGTGGCTCGCGTACGGTGACTCAACGATAACCGCGTCGTAGGGCGTCCGGGGGAGCGTGG
>JAUWLH010000181.1 GCA_030613835.1 Candidatus Bathyarchaeota archaeon
GTCTCCTCATCCAGCTTGCTCCCTGTGAGCAGGCTCTCCGCCTCAGGGACCCTTATGGGTGTGATGGCGACGCTTCCGAACGCCACCTTTGCGTCGGTACATATCTCTCCTTCCATCTGGATGTATGCCGCCGCGCTCACCACTGACAGGGTGAACGCCTTGCGCCTACCGATGCGCTTGAAGCTAGATGCGCTGCCCGCCGGGGGTACAGGTATCCGTATCTCGGTCAGTAGCTCTCCTATTTCTAGGCTGTTTATCTTGGGTCCAGTGAAAAGGTCCGCTATCGGGATGGTCCTCTTGCTGTTAAGGCTCTGGATCTCCACCTCTGCCATGTGCACCAGCAGCGGCAGCGCCGTGTCGGCGGCCGGTGATGCGTTGCATATATTACCCGTTATGGTTCCCCTGTTCCTGATCTGGGGGCTTCCTATCCTGCTGACGGAGTCCACCAGTGAATGAACCTTGGCCACGAGGGGGCTGTTGGTTACCTGTGTGTGCGTAGCCGTCGCCCCTATCTTGATGATTCCTTCCTCCTCCTTGACATAGTTTAGCTCGGGGATCTCGTTGAGGTCCACCACGTGGTTTGGGGCGCTCGCCCCGTTCCTCATGGCTATCATGAGGTCGGTGCCGCCGATTACCGGCGATGCGTTATCAAGCTCAGCTAGTAGTGACAGGGCCTCGTCTAGGCTCTCTGGTGAGTGGTACTGGAATTTAGGGATGGGCCTCATTTCCGTGCCTCCTTCAACGCCTTGTGCATATCCCATGGCTTGATGGGCACGGTGCTGAACCTCTGGCCCGTGGCGTGGTAGATAGCATTAGTGATTGTGGGTACGATGCTGATGATGGCTGGCTCCCCTACACCCTTGGCGCCGAAGGCGGAGTGTTTGTAGGGCTTCTCGATGATGATACATGGGTCGATCTCGGGTGTGTCAAGGCTTGAAGGCACCACATAATCGGTGAAGTTGGCGTTGATGACCTCACCCTTGTCGTTTAGCTCCATACTCTCCATCAACGCGAACCCCATGCCCTGGCTGATGGCGCCCTCTATCTGCCCTTCGATTATCATCGGATCGATGGCCTTTCCACAGTCCATGGCTGGCCATATCTTGATGACTGTCGTCTCCCCTGTCTCGGTGTCCACCTCTACCTCCGCCACTGTGGCGGCGAAGGTGTAAACGCTGTAGTTAACTCCTAGGCCCGTCACTGGGTCAAAGAATCGTTTTGGTGCCTTGAAGTAGCCGTGTGCGCCCGGGTTGTAATCTCTGAGGTACATCTCCTCGGCCAGCTCCTTGATATCGATGACGTTGTCCTTGTTCTTCCTGTCAAACGCCTTGTTGTCACGCAGGTCTATCCTGTCAGCATCTACCTCGAACAGCTCAGCGGCGCAGTTCACCATACTCTCCCTGAGCATCAGGGCTGCCTTGGCTGCTGCAGTACCTCCCAACATAAGCCCTCGGCTCCCGTGTGTGGGCTTCGCGTTCAGCGTGCTGTCCGTGTCTGGTAGGTCTATCCTGATCTTCTCAGGTGGCACCCCTATGATCTCGCTGACGATCTTGACGTGGCCGAAGGGGCTTCCCTGGCCGATCTCCACGATACCCGTGCGGTAGTTGCAGCTCCCGTCCTGGTTCATCAGGAGGCTCGCCGCGCTCCAGTCGGGGGAGCTGCGGCTCGTGCTTATGCCGTGGTAGGCAAGCCCGACTCCGTAGCCCCTTACCTTTGTGCCATTCCAGACCGGCTCACGGTTATTTGCCCAGTTTGAGGCGTCCCTCACAGCCTCCAGGCATTCCTTGATCCCCACGCTGTGGTCGAGAACCTGGTCGCAAGTTGTTCTGCCGCCCTCAACAAGGACGTTCTTGAGCCTGAACTCGATGGGGTCCATGTCGATGGCGTACGCTAGTTTGTCCATCTGCTGCTCAGCGGCAAAGTGGAGCGCAAGGTCACCGAACCCTCTGAAGCTGCCGCCGTAAACCTTGTTTGTGTACACAGCCTTTCCGTCGATCCAGCAGTTGTCTATCTCGTATGGGCCTCCGGCGTGTGCCGTCTGCCTCCAGAGCCAGAATGGGCTCCTGTTAGCGTAGGCACCGCACTCCAGGGTGATCTTTACCTCGATTCCCGTTACCTTACCGTCCTTGTTGGTGGCGCTCTTGTAGTGTATCCTCGCTGGGAACCGTTTGTTGCTGTATGAGAGGCTCTCCTCCCTGTTCCAGATGTGGACAACGGGTTTACCCAGCTTCAATGCGGCGAACGCGGCGTATGCGCACAGGAGGGGGCCTTGGTCGTCCTTTCCTCCGAAGGCTCCTCCCGTCAATGCCTGTATTATTTGAACTTGGTTCAGGTCCCACCCGAGTACGTGGGCCACCTTCTCCCTGCACAGGAACGGACTCTGGCCGTTAGCGATGACGGTTACCTTTGACCCACCGGGTATCGCGTATGCCGCCTCGGTCTCGATGTACATGTGGTCCTGGTAAGGGCTCCAGTAGATGTCCTCGACGACCGCGTATGCGCTCTCGAAGACCCCAGTGATATCCCCCTTCCTGATCTTTGTGACTACAGCAACGTTTCCACCGTCATGAATGTCCTCTGCTCCCTCTGTGAGGGCTGCATCAATGTCCAGGTAGGCCTGTAGCTCCTCATAGTCCACGTATATCTTATCCATAGCCTCCGCTGCGGCGTATTCGTCTTTGGCACATATGAGGGCGATGGGGTCCCCCACGAAGTGGACCTTCTTGTCGTTGAGGAATGGCTGATCCGGTAATGCGTACCCGATCTGGTTATTCCCTGTGATATCCGACCCGGTGTAGATGGCCTCGATGCCAGGCACCTTCAGTGCCTCGCTGGTGTCGATGGACCTGATATTGGCGTGGGCGACCGTGCTGCGGTAAACCTTGAGGATGGTTGTGCCCTTGGGAACGTAGTCGGCCGTGTACTTTGCCTTGCCCAGCGCCTTGTCTAGGGCGTCTGTGCGTATCACGTTCTTGCCGACCACAAGGAAATTTTTCCTTCCTAGGATGTCAGATAGTATTTTATCGTACTGCAATGCGGACCTTCCACGAAATCTATGGGAATAAGACAAGAGGTCTATCTAAATAAAAGAATCTGCCAGCGTCTCCATAAAGTTCCTCTGAGCTGCGTCCATGACCAGTATGCCAACCTCGTTCTGGGTGAATACCCTGATTACATCATCGATTTTCTCCGTCCTACAAAGAACAAGGAGTTTGCCCCCAGATCCTAGTGACTCTGCGACCACCCTAAGCCCAGGGTAGACGCCGAAGCCCCTCTCCTCAAGGTGACCGTACTCGTCCACCACCACTAGTGTCTTCGCGTCCATACCATAGGCAGCCTCCCTCAACAGCCTGTTTGCCTCCTTGAAGGTCTCCTCGTTGTAAAGGAACAGACCCCTCAGTGGCTTCCACTCATCGCCCTGTACCTCGGTTTCCCTGAAGACCATGGGCCTGGTTTTCCCGCTCTCAAGATCAACCATATCGTATCCAATGGTCTCCCTGTCCCTCATGACTCTCTGGCAAAGAATTCCGCGGACCCTGTACCCGTTCACCCTAGCCCTATCTGAGACCTGCTCACCTCTACGGGTCTTCCCCGAGGCTATCCCTCCATGGACTATGAGCACCTGATAATTCAACGCGAGGAGGGATTACTGCGCGGGGTCTATAAATCTATATTTTCGGTGTGACCTATTTGGGTTGGATCAGGGTATACGTATAGCCGTGGGTCCTTCCCCCGTTCCTCTTTTAACATACCCCACGTTTCTTCATAATACAATGGCACTCCCCTTCATACGCAGCAAAATAGTGTGCACCATCGGCCCCGCGTCCAGTGACCCAAAGACACTGGACGCCATGATCGAGG
This sequence comes from Candidatus Bathyarchaeota archaeon, assembly GCA_030613835.1. GTDB lineage: Archaea > Thermoproteota > Bathyarchaeia > TCS64 > TCS64 > RBG-16-57-9. Next base: position 3,862 of record JAUWLH010000181.1, read on the forward strand.
CAGGCATGGACGTGGCCCGCATCAACATGAGCCACGGGTCAAAGG
>JAUWLH010000242.1 GCA_030613835.1 Candidatus Bathyarchaeota archaeon
GATGAAGAGGTACATGCCTATGAAGAGCTTCAAGGAGATGGGTATCGTAGCGAGCGGCAACGCAGACTGGCCCGTGTGCTCCGCCAACGTATTCGAGGGCATTCATGTCTGCGTAAACCGGACAAGTGAGACCGGTCAGGACCTAGGGCAGAGTCAGGCAATCAGCGTCATGGACGCGATAAGGGTCTACACTTGGAATGGCGCATATATAACATTCGAGGAGAACATTAAGGGAAGCATTGAGTCTGGTAAGATGGCGGATGTGGTCATTCTTGACACTGATATCCTCACCTGTGACCCCACTGATATCGCGAAAACCAAGGTTCTTACAACCATTGTCGACGGGATAGTGGTCTACCAGAGGGATTAAACCCCCTCTTTGTTAAAAGACATCAATAACTTGTAGGTACCTGTTCTAGATGTTAAGATGAATGAGACTCAGATTGGGGAAACGATTACTCTTCTTCCTAGTCCTTTCTTTTCAATGCCCGCTCTGCCAGTTTTGGCCCTATGAGCCCGCTGAACATTATGGTACCAAACACGATGGGCATGGTCAGGTCAGGGTACAGCTGGGTGTTAGCGAAGAAGACGCCCTCGGGGTCGAATATCTGAGGCAGCTGGGACATAACGAAGGCGGGCAGGCCAGAGGCGTAGACCACCTGTGATAGGGCCTTCTCTTCCCTAGTAAACCCGAACTGGCCGCTGAGGACATCTACTATCCCGTACCTGAGGCCCACCTGGAGCACGACGAGGATCAACCCGAAGAACGCGTACTTCCATGACAGGCTTACCACAACGCCGATGTACACGAAGAAGAAGCTCTTGATGAGGAAGGTTATCTCATCGTGGAACTCCCTGAGCCTCTTCTTATCGATGAGCACCTTCTCGTCCCTGCCGAACTTTTCCATGATGTACCTGAAGTTGGTGATGGCCAGCCCGAATATGAGAGCCGTCATAGCCCCTCCCCCCTCACCGATGAAATCCTCGCTGAAGATGTAAAGGGGAAGAAGGACAGCCAGAGTGATCATGTATGTGTAGTGACGGGTCCTAAGCCTGTCAAGTACCCTAGCCCAGACGACCCCCACGCTCAAACCGAGCGCCGAGGACAGAAGGAAAACCATGGTGATCTCCTTCACGGTGTCCCTAATCGTGAAAGTGGGCTGCATTATCAGCTTGATGATGGTGATGGACGAGATGATGCAGATAGGGTCCGATAATATGGACTCCATGGTCAGCAGCACCCTTGTGCTTGTGAGGTTGGGAATCAAGTCACCGATGCCGCTTAGGATACCGTAAACAGCGACGGTACTTGTCCCCCCAACCATGGCCCCGAGAAGCATCCCCTGCAGGAAGGGTAGACCAAGGACCAATATGTAGGATGTAACGAACCCGATGAGCAGTATCGATCCCATTATAGATGCCGTCGACAGCACCAATGCCTTGCCCATGGATCCCAGAAGCAAGGTGATATCCACGTTGATGCCAGCCTCAAACAGGATGATGCTCAGCGCCAGGATGCTCATGAGAGGCGCGATCTCATCGAACATGATCTTGTCAGCGTAACCAAAGACAGGCCCCATGAGAATCCCGAAACCCATGAGAACGATGACATCGGGAATCTTTGTCAGCGAGTAGACAAGACTACTGATGTAACTGATGAGGATAGTAAGCGAGATAAGGATTATGAAGTTTTCAGCATGCATTCATTTCAGACCTTTAGGGGAAATTTAGCTTTTTTCGGTTTTGTGATATGAAAATCGTTTTCAGTGTGCTAGTCACGAGCAACTTTTACACTCTTCTTGGAAAATACCTGTACTTTTCACTGTAATAACTATTGTGACGGGAGTCTTGATAGTCGATAAAGGCTGTTTTTTCGAAAAAAATCAAGCTAGAACGAAACACAAAGATAAGTGGTGGGGCTGGAAGGATACACCCAATTAGTAAAGCATATCTCTCTGTATCAGGGACTTGTTTCTCCCTTTTTATATTACATGTGTCGATAAAATGTTTTAGACATTCAAGATATGCGGGGGTGGGGTTCGTACCCTCCTATTAGTGGAGACGAATGGTAGACATTCTTCGACTCTATCCTTCTTATGTTAATCATAACGCTCTCTTAAAGCAATGAAACGAATTGAGTTTGTATCTGACAGATTGATTGAACATATAATTGAGGGAAGAAAAACAGCGAGTATAGTTCATCTCGATGAAGTTGATGCACGTACGGCTATATGAAACATTTTTTCCCGTTATAACAGGTTACCGATTATTCGGAGAAACCTTATCATCACAAAACGAGCCATTCAACCCATGTTAATCGGAATCAAAGGAAAATGGATAATCGCCTACGACGGCAAGGAGCACAGGCTCCTCAGGAACGGCGTCGTGGTGACAGAGGGAAACAGGATAAAGCACGTGGGCAAGTCCTACAACGGATCAGTGGACAGGTGGATCGACGCATCGACACACATCATCATCCCCGGCATGATATGCACCCACACCCACGCATCCAGCGCACCAAAGGACAAGTCCTTCATCGATGACACAGGCGCCAGGCACTTTTACATGAGCAGCCTTGGAGAAAACCTCACCGCCTTGGGCAAGAGCATCAAGCCCGAGGACCACCACACCTTCTCCAAGTACAGTATGACGGAGCTTCTCCGTTCTGGCTGCACCACCATGGTCGAAATAGGGATGGTAGGCACCCTCGGAGCCAAGGACGCCATCAAGCACATAGATACCATGGGCATGAGGGCAGCAGAGGGCTGCAACATCGAGGACGGACGCTGGACAAGGAGCCAGGGCGCCAACCTCACCACCGAGTGGTACGAGCTTGAGCACGGCCTTAAGCTGCTTGACGAGGCGGAGGCTTTCGTCAAGAAATACGATGGGGCACTCGACGGTAGGATCATAGGCGCCATGTACCCTAGCACCGTGGACAAGGTGAGCGCCGAGCTCCAGAAGGCGGTAAGGGAGAAGGCAGATGATCTGAAGTGCCCTGTTAGCATTCATGCCGCCCAGTGGGTCGTTGAGTTCCAGAACATG
>JAUWLH010000121.1 GCA_030613835.1 Candidatus Bathyarchaeota archaeon
GATGTTCTCATGCAGCTGCGCGAGTGGCCCTGCCTTTGAAGGAGAGGGCGTACGCCACGGTATGCGAGCAGCAGTCGGTGGAATCGATCACATCACAATCGACAAAGACTCCAAGATAGCTCAAGTGTCAACAATAGGAGATGCACCGGCAAAAGGAATCTGCGGCTCCGGGCTAATAGACCTGATAGCTGAGGTTTTCAGAACAGGCATAATGGATTTCTCAGGCAAATACGTTGCAGACACGCCCTACGTTAGGGAGGGAAAATGGGGGTTAGAGTACCTAGTTGTCCCCGCGGAAGAGACGAGCCTAGATCGTGACATCGTGTTGACCCAAGCTGACCTCGATTACGTTATTGACTCAAAAGCTGCCGCCTGCGGAGCTGTAACAGTCCTGATGAAGAAGCTTAGGATCGGCATCGAGGACACTAAAAACATTTACCTCGCAGGAGCTTTCGGGACCTACACGGACATGGATAATGCCACTAGGATGGGGATATTCCCAGAGTTTCCCAACGGAGAATACCATCCACTTGGCAACGGCTCGCTTTCAGGGGCATACGCCACCCTCCTCTCAACGGATAAGAGAAAGGAGGCGGCGGAGGTCGCCAAGAATATGGTTTACGTCGACCTCCTAGTGGACCTTGAGTTCATTGAAGAGTACAGCAAGGCGCTTTACATCCCGGGAGACAAGGAGTACTTCCCGACGATGGGTAAACCCTGAAAAACCACGGTGTCAAAGTAAGAGAAGAGAAAGCGATGGTCAAACACAAGGGCACAATTGTTATAACAGGAAGAGGAGGCACGGGTAAAAGCACGTTCACCTCCATGATGGCCAGATATTTTGGTGAAAAAGGCGTGGATCCCATCCTGTTAGTGGACTCTGATCCAGATGAAAGCCTCGCGGAGATGTTGGGAATAGATCTTGCCTCGGACGGGAAGAGGAGCATCGCTGATGTTCTCTCCGAGATTCTGGAGACCAGAAAAATGGCCACAATGAGTGGTATGACGCCAACAGAAAAGATCGAGCCATACATTTTCCAGGAGAGTCTTTTCGAGGGCAGCAGTTTCTACGATTTCATCGGAATCGGAACCAAGTGGATCGAGGGATGCTACTGTCTACCAGACAGATCACTTGGCCAGATTATGGACAGGTGGTGCAAGAACTACGAGTACGTCGTCGTCGATAGCCCAGCAGGTGTAGAGCACCTCAACAGGAGGATAACGAAGAAGGTCAAGGACGTTTTCAGTATCCTTGACCCGTCCAAGAAGAGCTTCGATAACGCAAAACGCTCGCATAGGATTATGCAGGAGGTACACATCGATTTTGACAACTTCTACATCGTCGGTGGGTATAGATTTCCGGAGAGCCTGGAAAAAGAGGCGAAGAATCAGCCATTCACTTACTTAGGACGTGTAGAGAGCGATCCCCGGATTACCGAGTATAATATCGAGGGAAAATCCCTCCTAGATCTACCTCTAGACTCACCCACATACCAATCAGTCAAGCGTATCCTTGAGAAAGTCGGCTACTAGGGGAACTGAAATGAAGATCGCAATCGCAGGGAAAGGGGGCGTAGGGAAAACCTTCGTCTCAGCCACGCTCTCAAGACTTTTAGCGAGGGACGGGTACGAGGTGCTGGCGGTAGACGCTGACCCAAACCTGAACCTCGGGTACAGTCTAGGCATCGGCTACGATGAGTCGAACAGCATTACCCCCCTGTCGGATAACAATGAGCTGGTCAAGGAAAAAACAGGGGTCGCGCCCGAGGAAGCTCTGGGAAATATGTTCAACATGAACCCACGGGTCAACGATATCGTGGACAGGTTTGCAGTCAAAGCCCCTGATGAGGTCAAGCTCCTTGTAATGGGCACTGTAAAGGGAGGGGGATCGGGCTGCATGTGCGGAGCCAACGCGTTGCTACGCGTTCTGCTGCAACACATGCTCATCCAGCGGGGCGAAGTCCTTGTCATGGACATGGTAGCAGGGCTAGAGCACCTCGGAAGGGGTACGGCCCGCAGGATGGACGCGATGCTCGTGGTCATAGAGCCGAGGATGAAATCAGTGGACACCGTAAGGCGGATTCTGAAGATGGCCGATGAGATAGAGGTGGAGACTGTGCTGGCCGTTGGCAACAAGGTGTTACGGCCCAAGGACGAGGCCTTTGTCAGGGAAAAGATGACGGAACTGGGTGTTCCGGTGATCTCAATTATACCCTACGACCAGATAGTTGCTGACGCCGATATGGATGGAGTCCCGGTAATCGATTACAATGAAGATGCCCCAGCGGTCCTGGCGGTGAAAGAACTAGAAGAGTATCTGGTAGACCGGTACAAGCCATGAGGGGCTCCTCATATGAGACTCCGCACCATCACATTCAAGACAAGTTTTTGGCGACCTGAAACGGACTATGTCTCCGAGATAATCAGGGTCACCTCAACCCACCTGAAAAACGGGGATATTATCGCGGTCAGCGAGAAGGCGGTCTCTACTGCGTCTGGAAACATCTATGACGAAGCAGGGGTTTTACCGGGAACGGTGGCCAAATTCTTGGCGGGTTACTGGACCAAGGGACTTTGGGCTGGTCCTCTGGGTATGATAACTGGGTTAAAGAGGCAGCCTCTCAATAACCTGAAAAACTACCCAGCCGAGGAGGGAGCAGCCCATAAACAGACGGCGTTATGGCACGTGGGGCTGCTTCAGTCGTTAAGGCATTACAGTGAGGGCGGAATCGATGCGAGCAACCTTCCCTACACCTACGTGAGCCTCCCCCTGAGCAAGCCGATTGAAGTTGCAGATAAGATAAGAGAAACTGTGTTCCAGCTGACTGGAAAGAAAGTCACGGTCATGATCATGGACGGGGATACAACGTATTCATGGCGAAACCTTCACCTCGCACCCCGAGTGGTGGATACGCCTGGTTTAGTCCACTTCGGGGGCGTTTTGACTTTCATCATTGGTAGACTTTTCGGGTTCAAGGCAAGGCAAACGCCAATCGCGATATCGGGTGACATTATCAATCCAGATAGAGCTCTCTGGTACGCAAATCTTTTCCATAAGCTCTGCGGAGTAGGCGCGGGGAGAACCGTATGGAGCATGTCCAAGAACATGGAGACATCGTTTACTGGCGTCACCTGGGAGATGCTGGAAGAGGTTGATCACTTCCCCGTCACACTGATGAGACTAGAATAACTGCTCGTCCTGGACATATGATCTTCCCAGCTTGAGCGCGATCGCTGCCTTCTCAAGCTCCTTCCCGAGGTAGGCAGCGTGGTCCAGTTTCGTGATGAGTTTCTCACGTATTATCGTCTGGTACACTACCCGCGCATCATGTCCTTTGATGACGGCGCTGGGCTCCGTGCTTCCAGCAGGATAGAAAACTGCTACAATTTTGTTTTCGTTTCGATTGACATGAACATTGAACCAGCCAGTCTTATCCGGCCTGTAGACGGTCTCACCGATTCCTTGGAGAACATCGACTGTATTCTCTTCCAGACTATATTCGTGCTCAATCCATAGTTTCTCTTTCAATAATAGGAGGTCTATGCCTAGGTCCTTTAACACAGTGCCGCGTTTCTCAGACAGGAACATCATATGTGAGGCGCGCAATGCGTTTCTAACGCTCCCCTTTGCCTTGACGCTGTACTCGGGGATGTGGAGCATGTTTGATCCAGCCTCCCTGGCTAGGGCTGAGAGCGCTGCTATCACTCCGGGGCTGTCAGCGTCGATGAGTTCGACTGCGTTACCGATGCCAAATAGAAGGAGTGTTTCAGGATATTTCTGGTGAAACAAATCGTAGGCTTTCAAGCCCTCTAGGAGACCAGGAATAAGTAACGGCTCGACAACTAGGTCTCCAATGATATTGTTGATACCTAGGCTTCGAGCGTCATCGATGATTTTGGTGATCAGGGTAACTCTTTCCTCGGCTTTCTTGGGAAGATATCCCTCTTTCATGTTTGTTGAAAGGATTACGACAGCCTCGTCGTTGATATGTGGGGCTATCTCATCGAGGTTACCTGCGTCGAGGCTAAGGATCAGGTCAATCCCGGCATCGATTGATGATTTTATTTCCTCGACGTTGAGTGTATCAATACTTACGGGTAGGTCCACGGCCTCCCTGATGGTATCAATAATCTTTGGGACAGCCTTGGGTTTGGGGTTACTCGCCAACATCCCGATATCTATAAGGTCTGCACCCTGCGATGTGTAGTACAAGGCACGTGACCTAATGGCATCCATTGATAATGTGGGGGCGTTTACGATCTCGGCGAGAACGCGCATTGGCAGACCGTTTGAGACAGGTAGTTTTCCTCCTATGACCATGCCTCCGTGGCTGGACAGAATATCTTTCCAGTTTTTCTCGACATCTAAGACCTCGTTCTCAGCCTGTTTGACGAGGGCGTCCTTCACTAGAAGCGAGGCTGGGATGGTCTTGCTGAACTCGATATCCATGGACAGGACTATAGGTAAATCGGATGCATGGAGCGTGCTCTTGTATGTAGGTATTCCAGTTGCCTTCTCAACGGGCGAAACATCCCCGTTGACCGATCCGGGAAGGAGAATCATATCATAGTCCGCTAGCTCCATCTTCGCCAACTCTTTGGCTGCATACTCAGGGGTTATGAAAGCAGCTACAGTAACAGGAAGTATGATAACATCTATCTCATGCTGGAGACCTTTTGTGTGTTCCTTGACGGCCCCAGCCGCAAGTCTTCCCGTTACGATTAGTATCTTCATTTGGTCACCAGTCTCAGCTAATCTGGGCACCCTTGTTATCGGCTCCTGTGATGAACACTGAGCCAGAGTTTTCTCCCTGGTTGATGAACCGTTCCATCTCATCGGCTAGTTCCCTTGCCTGAGCCTTTCCATCGACAAGCCCGTAGAGAGCCGGCCCCCAGGAGCTCTGACCAGCCCCGTAAGCGCCCTCCTGCAGTAGATGAGTGACACAGCTCTCAATGCGAGGGTGTGAGTAGGTACCGTCTTGCATTGTGGCCCAATATTTACCAAATATTGTGTCCAGCTTGGTCATGGCGTCACCGAATAACGTGATGTTCTTCTCCAAAATAGATGGGATCATCTGCATGAGCACCAAACGAGAAACTCGGGCGATCATCTCCACCGGCGGTGGCTCCAGGTTCTTGAATGCGTCTGACTCTTTCACCCCGCTAAACCCGGTATTGATTTCGGGAACGCAGACTATGAAAAGCCAGTCATCCGGCACATCGCTTCTGTGGATGAGGGGTGGGATTGTCTCAGGTGTATCTATGGCATGCCCCCCGTCAACGATGAAACCGCCGTAAAGAAAACTATGAGTGCCTATCCCCGACCT
>JAUWLH010000211.1 GCA_030613835.1 Candidatus Bathyarchaeota archaeon
TTCTTCATCTCTTCGTGGCTTAGAGGCACGATATTGGTGTCCCTGAAGTAGATTTCGCCGCTCGTAGGCTCTATTAACTTGATGAGCAGTCTCCCCAGGGTGGTCTTACCGCACCCGCTTTCACCTACAAGTCCGAGCACCTCGTCCTGATGGATATCGAAGCTCACACCGTCAACAGCGTGAACGTTCTGGTCCTCGCCTGAAAAGAAGGAACTGATAAAGCTCTTTCTGACAGGGAAGAGTTTCCTTAGATCACGTACCCTGATTATTATTTGATCACTCATTCATTGTCGCCTCTTGGATGATGGCAAGCTACGCGATGGACATCCGATAAGACCCTCATTGTAGGCGCAGGGTCTTTCCTGCATACATCCGTTGCCCTCGAGCACCTCGGATGGAACCTGCAGCCCTTGGGCGGGTCGAGTAAGTTAGGCGGTGAGCCCTCGATGAACTCGAATGTCTGTTTCCGTTCCTCGTCCTCTACCGTCGGGAAGGTGCTAATTAAACCATGAGTGTAGTGGTGCTGTGGGTTCTTGAATATCTCACTAATTTCACCCCACTCCACGATTCTTCCAGCGTACATGATGTTCAGGTAGTCGCAGAGCTCTGCTAACACTGATATATCGTGGCTGATGACCACAAGGCTGAGATCCATCTCTTTCTTTAGTCTCCTCAGCAGGTCCATCAACTGTTTCTGAACAATCACGTCCAGGGCGGTGGTGGGCTCATCAGCGATAACCAACTGGGGATTGCAGGCTAGCGCCATGGCTATCATGGCCCTCTGGCGCATTCCTCCGCTGAATTCGTGGGGGTAGTGACTCCCCATAACAGGATCAATATCGACTTTCTTCAGGAGGTCTCGCGCTATTTGGAGTCTCTCTTTCCTCTTCTTCGTTTTGTCGTGGAGCTTGATCGCTTCAGCTATCTGGTCCTCTACTTTAAAAATGGGGTTTAACGCGTTCATCGCTCCTTGGAATATCATTGATATCTTGTTCCAACGGATATCCTCCCTGAACTTTTTATCATTAAACTGATAAATATCAGTTCCATCGAACTTCACGGAGCCGCTTACTATATTCCCGTTGCTGGGTAGAATCTTTAGGAAGGACAAACCGAGGGTCGTTTTCCCGCACCCAGACTCGCCGGCCAGCCCCACCGATTTTCCTTTCTCAACAATAAGGTCCACTCCGTCAACGGCTCTTACGGCTCCCTTTATGGTATCGTAGTAGACTTTAAGATCGGTTACTTCCAGTATATTCATTTTACCGACTCCTTAACCTTGGGTTCAGTATCTCGTCGAGGGAGAAACCTATCATCACGAAGCTTACCGCGAGCATCGCTATGCATAATCCAGGTGGTATAACCCAGTACAGCTCCTTTATGGCTGCGTAATACACAATATCATGTAACATCTGACCCCAACTCATGATGCTGGGGTCGCCGAGACCCAAAAAGCTCAGAGATGCTTCTGCCGTTATGGCTCCTGGGACGCTTGTTGCGAGGCTCACATATACCAATCCCATGACGTTGGGCAGAATATGCTTTATTGTAATGTGCACAGTGGAGCCTCCTGCGGCTCGCGCTGCCTCGATGAAGGCTCTCTCCTTCAGGCTTAGCACCTGGCTCCGTACGATCCGACTGAACCCCATCCATCCCAGCATGCTGATCACGATTATGATGTTGGCGATACTCTGTCCTAAGATTGCGATGAGAACCAGAAGCAACGGGAGTGAAGGTATTACAAGGAGCATGTCGGCGAACCTCATTGATATCTCGTCAACTATACCACCCATGAAGCCAGCGAAGAGTCCCACTGTTAAGCCGATGCTGACCGAGATGAATGCGGACATCATCCCCACAAAGAGAGATATCTTGGCACCATGAGCAAGTTGGCTATAGACATCCCTGCCCCACTGGTCTGTGCCAAGTAAACCAAAGCATGTCCCCATGAGATTGATGCTGAGATCGTCCACATACAACGTAGGGCTGCTGGGTAAATCTGCTTCCACCCCAGTAAAGGATGCCATTAGATAAAACTTGTAGTCACCCGAACCATTGAAAATCTTATGCGCTGGATCCGCCATCACTCCTTCAGGGAACAACATCTTTACCTTAATTGAGTAAGAGTCCACCTTGTACTCCGGCTGACTCCCCTCGACATTTGATCTAACGTCTCTCTCCCATAGGAAGTACTCTTCTCCATCTGTGTCCACCAAGACGAGTTTGAGGTTAAGCTTGGCATCTCCCAGGCCCTCTACTTTAAACCCGAGGGCCGTCCTGAACCGTTTCGGTGGATAGTCATAGTCCCATGAGAATGTCTTGGAGATAACGATCTCGTTACTCGTTGAACCAGCTTGATTTGGGTCCAACTCTATCTGCATCGATCCTGGTCCGCTACCGTCCACAAACCCCTCATCTGAGTGAGAAACAGTGAAGCCGGTACCTGAACCTGTGTCTATATCCCATATCAATAATTCACCAGGGTCTTGGAAACCAACCTCCTCAATGGGGTACAGGTTCGGGACAAGGTGCTCATACCCGGGAAAGTTCTTGAACCACTGGGGAGGAACCCTTCTACCTCCCACGTCCCAGTCATCGACTGGATGGTTGTCGGACAACATCGGACCAATGTACGCAAATAAGAAGAAGAAAACGATGAGCCCAATGCCAAAGAGTCCCTTCTTATTCCGTTTGTAGACGTTCCAGAACCCCTTTGCCTGAGTCATGAGGCGGTTGAACCTTTTTCTACGAGTTGATGCTGTCATCTCATTCACCTCAATACTTGATCCTCGGGTCTATGTACCCGTATATTATGTCCACCAAAAAGTTACAGACAACTGTGACAAGCGCAAATATGAAGAATAATGCTTGGAGTACGGGATAGTCGTTGAACTGGATTGCGCTCCATGTGTACAAACCTAACCCCCTCCAGGAGAAGACAGTCTCCGTCAGTATTGCCCCATTTAATAAGCCAGGGATCTGGAGCGCGATGTTAGTTACCAAGGGTAGCATCGCGTTCCTAAAAGCGTGTTTGAACAGAACTCCTCTCTCGTCAACGCCCTTGGCCCGTGCGGTGATTATGTAATCCTCGTGTAGTTCCTCCAACAACGTGCTCCTCATCATCAGGAGCCATGCCCCGTACTGGAATAGAAACAGAGTGAGACCGGGAAGGAACAGGTGCCAGGCAAGGTCCAGTATCCTTAATATTGGGTCTACTGGAGGCGGTCTCGACATGGTTCCCGCCAGCGGGAACATGCCCAACAAGTATCCCATTACGTAAATTAATAGCAGCCCCATCCAGAATGTGGGCAAGGCGAAACTGAACAACGAGACCGTAACCGAGGTCAAGTCGAATAAACTTCCCCGCTTGTAAGCGGCATATACCCCGAATATAGTCCCGAAAACGCATGCGAAAGCAAGGGAA
>JAUWLH010000032.1 GCA_030613835.1 Candidatus Bathyarchaeota archaeon
GCGTTCCATGGAAGCATTGGGGGAATCTTGTTCGGCCACATGAGGGGGTTCCACCTCTGGTCGGCCTCATTGTTCGATCCTCTGGGCCAATGGTGGGCGCACTGGATGATCAAAACGTTGCCAGTTTACATGGGATGGATACTGATAGGCTCAACCTTCCTGTTGCTGGTTAGGAGGATCAGGCTTGAGGACAAGCAGCTTCACTCACTGACTAACGATTACGGGGCATTGCTCATCATACTCATCGCGGCAATTGTGGGCCAGGGCATGAGGATTTTCCCGCCTGAATCTGTCGAGACTATCACATACAGCGTTGTGTTCATCCCGAAATACATCGTGCTGCACCTTGAGGCGGTCCCTAGCTACCACTGGTTCCACTGGCACGTGCTGATGACCCAGTTATTCGTCATCTACGCGCCGTTCAGCAAGTTCATACACATCATATCGGGGGTAATATCCCCAGCATTCTACGGCTCAAGGAGGAAAGAACTTGACATCTAACACACAGGATAAGATCAAGGAGGCCCTCGGAAAGTTCACAAGGAAACAGCTCATGGAGCTGGATACATGCAGCCACTGCGCCTTGTGCACCGAGAAATGCCCGGCGTACAATATCTCGGAGAACCCGCTACACGCACCAGGTGTCAGGACATCGAAGGCGGTGAAGCTCTACGATAAAAAGTTTAGTCTATGGTCCAAGATTTTCGGTGAGAAGGAGATCACACAGGAGGAGATGGAGGATCTGGCGGAGAGCGCGTTCCACTGTACCCTCTGCGGACGTTGTAGGGAGTCATGCCCTTTCGGATTCGAGACCCATGAGCTCTGGATCAGGATCAGGGAGATCGTTGACGCCATGGACACGACCCCTGAGAACGTTGTCAGGTTGTCAAAGATGCTTGAGGAGAACATGAACCCCTACGGCCAGGACCCTGACACCAGGCTGGACTGGAGCTTTTATGTTGATATAGATGAGGTTCCAGAGGAGGACGAGGCCGAGATTGCCTACTTCATCGGGTGTACCACGGCGTACAAGGGAGCGAACCATGACACCGCGTTCTCCATATGCTCCATCCTTGACAAGCTCGGTGAGAATTGGACGGTCATGGGTGAGGATGAGTGGTGCTGCGGCGCGCCGAGTCTGATGGCGGGCAAGGTCGAGGAGGCAAAGAGGTACGCCGAGCACAACGTCAAGATCCTAGAGGACAAGAAGATCAAGAAGGTCATCACTGGCTGCGCTGGGTGCTACAGGACGTTCAAGTTCGAATACCCGGTGCTCCTAGGGAGGGAACTGAACTTTGAGGTACAGCACTCTGTGGAGTTCCTGAGGGACAAGCTGGCCGAGGGCAAGTTTGATCTGGAGAAGGGCGATGAGAGGATCATCTACCACGACCCATGCGAGCTGGGGAGGCTGGGCGGGATAATCAAGGCACCCAGGGAGGCGCTATCCTATCTGACATCGAACATGATCGAGTTCGATGAACACGGCATTGACTCAAAGTGCTGCGGTGGAGGCGGGCTGCTTCAGGGCGTCGATGACGAGATGAGGCTCGGCATCGTGAAGATCAAGCTGGAAGAGGCCATCGAGAAGAAGGCTGACATCCTGGTGTCCGCTTGCCCATCGTGCAAATTGACATTCGTTGACGGCGTACGTGAGCACGGGATAGAGCTTGAGGTCCTGGATATTCACGAACTCGTGGCAAAGAAACTCGGCGTGTTAGAATAGTGAAAGTAGAACTGGCATACGACTACGGGGTACTTCTGAAGCCAAAGGTACTCCTGGCTATGCTGGGGCTCTACCTTACGACATTCTTCACGTCATCCATTTTCTCAGGGGATTTCTCGGTTAACTACTTCCAATTTTTCATAGGGTTCATGGCGGTTGCGTTATCCGTTAGCGGCGCAAACGCTTTGAACTGCGTCTACGACCAGGACATAGACACATTGATGACAAGGACAAGCGGCAGACCACTCGTCAGAGGCACCATAAGCCTCTCCGATGCGAGCCTCTTCAGCTGGACAACGCTGGGTTTGTCAGTAATTCTTGCTGTTTACCTAGGGGTAATTCCATTAATATTGCTCTTGGAGGGCGCTGGGAGCTATTTGCTCCTCTACACGGTGATTTTCAAGAGAAAGACGAGTATCAATGTGCTCTTCACGGCCCCAAGCGTGGCTGCACCCGCGTGGTTCGGCTGGTACCTCGGGGGAGCCCCACTGTACCCGGTTGGCCTCGTTATGGGGGTTCTCGTTGCGATATGGGGGCCCCTGCATCTTTGGAGCATCGCGCTTGCGTTCACCAAGGACTATGAGAGGGTCGGGATTCCCATGTTTCCCGCTATAACGTCACGGAAAAAGGCTATCAGGGGATTGCTGGCAGCGTTAATTCTTCTAATTGGCTCCTCGTATACACTTGTACTGTGGACCAATTCGAGCCTGTACTTGCTAGGAGTCACGCTTCTGAACCTGCTGCTAATCGGATCAGGATATAGGCTTTACAGCTCAGAGTCAAACAAGGCGGGGTGGCTACTGTTCAAGTTGACCTCCCCCTACATCCTACTGGTCTTCCTGCTCTTCATGATCAGCTACATGTAGGGGCTACCAACCCTTTCTTTCACGAGTTGCTGTTATCTGTGCGGTATGGTGCCGACTGTGCCATGAATAGTTCCAAATGTTCTCCTCGACGGTCATTATGCCCCCATCGGGGTGGACGAACTTGTTCTTCATATCATCCTCAGTTAGTGCTCTCAGGAAAACTACCCACCGCTGATGTAGCCCATCGAGTAGGTTCAGGGATACATCAACAGGCATAGACGTGGCATCTTTGAGCATGGCCCAGTCGGACTGCTCCCATGTCTTGATAGTGGGCTGGTCCTCGGTAACTGCGAGTTTGAACCTGACGTAGCTGTTTATGTTGCTGTCAGCGAGGTGGTGCACTATTTGACGGATCGTCCATCCTCCGTCCCTGTAATTTGTGTCAAGCTGTTCGTCACTCAACCCCTCAACGGATTCTCTGAGAAGCTTCGGGGCATCCTCAAGGTCCTTAATCCAGCTATCTCGCTTTTCAGGAGTGATTGCCCCTTTCAGTTCTCCTTTGCCAATTGGGTAGATGATATCCATACAAGTCACCTACTCAAACATCGTTTAACTTTCTAATAACGGATTAGATGGGCGGAAAGGGTTATCCCGTTGATAACTTACCCTTGTACATGTTAATCGAGAACATCGTCTCAATCAAGAAGCAGCCGCTCATGGATATCCACGGGGAGTCCTGCAAGTATCAGGTGATCTGGCAGGATGATGACCACGGAAAACTATTCAACACCGAGAGACCAGCGGGAATGAAGGGTTTCACCAATTTCGCCAGGCTCACAATCAACCCTGGGAAGAGCAACAACATGCACACCCATGAGGGGATCGAGCAGGTCTACATTGTACTTAAAGGAGGGGGCACGGTTCAGGTATGCGAGGAGAGGAAAGATGTTCGGACAGGCGACGTGGCCTTCCTCCCAGCAGATGTGCCCCACGGGTTCTTCAACACCACCGACAAGCAGGCGATTGTGATGCTGGTGGGAACTGGCGTCAAGTGAAGGTATAATACAAACGGGTCAGGTGTTCATGCATGGATTCCTCAAAATTCAAGGACATGAGATTCTACTCGGACGGGGAGACACGGCGGATAACGGATGAGCTTGAGAAGGCCGTGACGATCCCCGTACACGTAGAGATAGAGGCCGAGCACAGGGTCTATGATATGTCCGAGATGAGGGAGATACTCATGGACGCGGATCGGATCGCGTTATAGGACTGTGGCTGCAAGACAGAATTTGATAACTGCGATGCCCCCAAGGACGTGTGCCTGAGCGTCAACAAGACAGCTGACGAGCTTCTGGCTGATGAAAAGTATAACTCAAAAGAGATCCCTGTCCATGAGGCGATGAAGGTTCTTAAACGGAGCCACGAGGCAGGTCTCGTTCACATGTCGTACACCATGAAGGGCGACTCCAAGCCTGGATTGATATGTAGCTGCTGCGCGTGCTGCTGCCATACACTGGGGAGCCTAGTCAGAAACGGCATCCACACCCAGGTGCTGACATCAAAGTACATTGCCATCGATGATTCAGGGAAATGCACTGATTGTGGGATATGCGTTGACAGGTGCGTGTTCCAGGCTAGGAACATGGTTTACGGCAAACTCGCTTATGATAACGTTCTGTGCCATGGATGCGGCCTCTGCGTCTCAACTTGTGAAACTGACGCGATATTCCTGGTGGATAGAGAGCAGATGGCTTGATGGACTAAAACTTGTTAATAAAAGGCTCAATCCAGGAGGGATTTAACCCTCTCGACGATGAGATCATCGTCCCCCGGCTGCAGATACTCTACCTTGAGGGTGATTCTACCTGTGACCTCCCTTGAGAGGAAAGATGGCTCATAAAGTGGTCTGATCACCGGGTCATCGTCCATCAATCCATTAAATAGCTCTCTCAGTGTGACCTTGCTTGTTTCCATCTCGATCCAGACGTAGTTGGGGGGAACCACATCATCGACGAGACTTGGCTCGTTAAGGGTGCCCGATGTTATCCCATCTATGGAGTCCAACCTAGAAGCCAATTTCCCGGATTTTATCAGCATTTCAGTGTAGTAGGCGTCCCTGTCTTCCTCGACGAAGATCTCCACCGCTTTCAGCAGACCCATGATCGTTTCCCTGCTCATCTTGGCCCCCCGTCCAATGCCGTCAAAGGGGTAGGCGTTGAGATGGGCGAGCTTGATCAGGTCCTTCCGCCCCAGGAGGATGCCTGTGTTATTAACGCTCCCCAGCTGTTTGCCGCCGCTTAGGATAACCAGATCAGCCCCTGCATCAAGGACTGCGGACGGGATAGAGGCATGAGTTAGGTTGGGGGCTGCATCAATTATCGCTGGGATTCCAAGGCTTTGCGCCACATCGCAAAACTCCTTGATTGGCATATCCGCTGAGGGTGTCTTAGTGTAGTAAAGAGCGGCTGTACGATCTGTGACAAATGCATCCCTCAGGTCCTGTGCGGTAACCCCATCTTTGTCCCCTGCCTGGACCCTGATCCCTCCGGCGCACTCGATAGAGTGGTCGTAGCTACTCCTGCTATTACCCAAGATGATGAACTCGTTCTTCAGCCCTTCGGTGTTCAATGGCAGCCTCTGGATTATCTCGGTCCATGACGACTTCCCCACGGGGTCATGATCCTCTAGCTCGGTTCCCTTGAACATGCAAGCGGCGACAGCTAGCATGAGGGCGTTCACGGCCCCAGCCGTGGGGAGCCCCGCCTCAGCCCCCAGCATCTCAGCCAGTAGCTCACCGGCGCGCTTCTGTAGCTCGGGTATGACAATGAAGCCCTTAGAGGCGTCCTGCATTGTCTCGAATACCTCGGCTCTTGGCATTGAGCCGCCTAGGGTAGTGAGGGAGGTCGCGGCGTTCACCACGCTCTTCAGCCCAATTTTCTTGTATGGGTTATATCGTTCGCTCAAAATGTTCACCTTGATACAAATTATAAACTGGATGCAGTTATGGATTTTGCGTTTGATAGATTTTATGCAAGTTATCGCTAAACGAAGGTTTTTATCCTATCATACAAGCCCTTCTGGGATGCTGTCAATAAACCAGTTACAATGGATGCAATCAAGACAAAACATTTTGATATCAGAGTTATTGGAGCAGAGTGGTAATACAAAGGACCCAACTGTCGCCGAGGCGTTGACGAAGGTTATTGAGTTAATTGAGATAGGTCAGCAGGTTCAGAGCGTCTTTGCTTTCCACCTCATGGCATCTCTGAAGCAGAGCGAGCACGAGATTGACGACCAGCTCAACGAGATCGCGGGGTATATGGAATCGATCATTCAATCGAGGCAGAGAGAGGTTGAAAACCTCAGAAAAGTACAATAGCTCCCGAGTTCTTTTAAAAATTATAATTTACCCAAAGGTCGGTTGATGTACGTTATGAGCCGTTACTATATTCATGCAAAGGTGATAGACAAAGCTATTAGATTGGTCAGGGATGGCAGGGTTGAACTCCTTGACTCAGGCAATTATAACGTTATCGGGGACCACGGTACGTACAACGTCGTCATCAACCAGAAAGGCCACATAGCGTGCACATGCCCTGGATACGGGGCCAAGGGAAACTGTAGCCATATTACAGCCGTCGAGATGTTTTCTAGGCGTAAAAGACGTCGATAACCAGTTGTAAACCAAAAAAGGTTTACTTTTTAAGTCATGATTCGATGGATTTAATCAAGAAAAAACGGATAAATCGAGATGATTTCCGAGAATCAAGACCAGACACTCGAATACCTGAGCAAGCTAAACTCCATCGATTTCTACCGAGAGGAACTCCTCAAGGTAGAGAACGGCGAAAGAGCAACAGACCACTTCAACGAGCGGCAGCGAAAGTCACTTGTCAAACAGGGCATACTGATCCGAGTCTACGGGCACGGTGGCTGCAAGCTCAGGTTGAGCGAAGAGGCGAAGCGGATAATAGGATAGTCGGGACACATTGCCCCACTTATATTTTCCAAAGGGAAACCTCACACCTCCTAGGGTAAATCATACAAAAAGTAAGAAGGGGAGAAGAGGTATCCTAGAAAAAAGGGGAAAACAAGCCCTGATTCCTGAATAGGTTGCTAAATGGGCTGATTCTAGATCTCGTTATACTACAAAAAGCATAATGGTAACGGGTAAAAGCGTGCACAAACACCATCCTTTAACCACAAAAACGGTGTTCATAACCCGTGTATAAAGGGAAATCCCTTGAGAGTTTTCTCCGCCTTTATAAGGAAATCGGAAGTAAAAATACACAAGAGAAGAGCTACCCCGTTCTGTTACCTAAAATAAATAAAGGCTCAGTCATATTTAGTTTCGAACAGAAATGGATGTAGAACTGGACAAGGGAAAGAGGGTAACCATCGACCTAGACGAGCAGATCACTAGAAGCGATGGCACCAAGGCAACCATGCGGGAGTTCGTCAAGGAGATGCTCCACTACAACCCGAAATTCGAGATAACCACAAGCCCTAAGGGCGAAACATGGTACCTCAAAAAGAGAGAGTAGCCACACCCCTAATTTTACTCTATTCTATAGTTAACGACTTAAGCGGATGCACAGATATTATCAGGCATCATATAATGGATGTTTAACCATGAGCCAAGATGCAGCCAAGGTCCTCATCATAGGACTAGGAACAGGCGGACTATATGCCTCAAGGTCCGCCCAGAGATTTAACAGGAAGACACAGATAACCATCATCGAGAAGCGGGAGTACCACATGTTCAGCCCCTGCGGGATACCCTACGCCATCGAGGGGGTAGTGGGATCATTCGAGGAGCTGAAGCATAGCGTTCCCACCACGAGGAGCCTCCAGATAAGGCTCAAGCACGAGGCAACCGAGATCGATGCCGAGGAAAGGAAAGTCAAGGTCAAGAACCTGGAGACGGAAGAGGAGGAGTGGCTGGAGTACGACAAACTCATCCTAGCCACTGGAAGCAGAGCAAAGATACTGCCCATCCCAGGCGCGAACGAGTTCCTCGGGAAGGGTATGTACATCGTAACTAACCCGGAAGAAGGTGAAATACTGAGAGACGTGGCGCTGAAATCCAAGACCGCCGCTGTCATAGGCGGAGGGGCCATAGGCATGGAGATCGCCCTTGCCCTGAAACACCTCGGGGTCGAGGTCCACATCACAAAACGCAGCGAGCCATCCCTTCCCAGGAACTTGGACCCAGACATGGGCAAGATTCTAACGGACCACCTGCTGGAGAAGGACCTAAACGTCTACTTTGGAAAGGGAATTGACAGCATAAATGGAGTCGATAAAGTGGAATCGGTTACCATAGGTGGGAAGGTTATCCCAGTCGATTTTGTTGTCATGTCGGCAGGAATCGACAGCAATATTGACCTCGCAGTGGAGGCAGGCGTCGAGTGTGAGCGGGGAAGCATCAAGACGAACAAGAAGATGGAGACAAACGTACCAGACATCTACGCCATCGGGGACAACTGCTGGACACACAACATGATCGACGACTCGCCCGCGAGGACAGCATTGGCGACTACCGCCTACAGGCAGGCCATGGTAGCGGGCGTAAACGTCGCTGGAGGCGACAGGGAATACGAGGGCACCCTTGGCACCTTTGTGACTTCCGTCGGGGACCTTGAGGTCTCCGCGACGGGCTATAACACGTCAATGGCAGAGGCAGCGGGATTCAAGGTGATTAGCGGGAGGGCGAACACCGTGAACAAGCCCACCTGGATCCCGGGAGCCAAGGATATCAGCATCAAGGTTGTGGCAGATATCGAAACTGGCAGACTCCTTGGAGGGCAGTCAATTGGGGTAGAGGGCACAGACTGGAGGATTAACATGATCGCCCTTGGTATAAGGAAAGGCATGACCCTTGAGGAGTTCGCATCAGTGGAGCTGGCATACTGCCCACCCGTATCGGAGCTATATGATCCGCTGTTGATGGCTACCGATGTGGCCCTGCGCAGGCTACAGGGCGCGCATAGAAGAAGATAGGGAATAAACCCCTACTTTTTGTTGTTTCTAACCACCGAGCCCAATCTCTGGGCAAGGATATCGGCCTTCTTGTATACATCAGGCTGGATCTGAGGGATCATCCAGGACTGGATCTCGTCAAGGAAACCATGCTTACCGACAACGGCCCCAGCGGTGCATTTCTCGCCAAATCCACAGGTATAGCACTGGGCAATACCACTGACATGCACGACGCCCACGGGCTCTGCCATGTAGTTACTCTTAAACATCTGTCGGATATATTTCTCGGCTGGGTTGTCGTCGACCTCCCCAGATGCAACAATAGCGTTCAGTTTGCCCGCAAGGGGGAAAACCTCTCTGTGGCGTAAGCTGAAGGTCCTCTCAAGGAAGGCGTGTCCATGCGCGTTGATGGTCCCATAATAGTTTGGGGCACCGAATACGACGGCGTCGGCCTCGAATATCTTATCCCTGATTTCTGCCCAGTCATCATCGATGACACATACATTGTCCTTGGCGCAGGCTAGGCATGCCTGACAACCGCTGATCCTCTTGCCCGCGAGACTGACATACTCGTATGACTCACCAGTCTTCTCAAGGACATACTTTACAATGTGGTCGTTGACTCCCTTCAGGAGCCTACCCGACTCGTCGCGGACGGTCTGTCTTCCGCTTGCGCTTATACCAAGTATCATGTCTACCAGATCATTGGCGTGTAGCCGTCTTTAATGTAATTGCTGATGATGGTGCCCACGTACTCTACCTTCACGCCCATCCCGTTGATCTTCTCGCTGATCCCTTCCCTGTCGCTGATAGCTTTACAGGCAAAGGTCTCCCCCATTCCCGCAATCTCTATGGCTGCATTGGATACATCAGGATCGCTGTACATTAGCTGCTCAGAAGGACCAAAGTAAACGACCTTGACATCGTCCATCCATTTTCGCAGAATGGTGTTCTTGGCGTACATGAGCCCTGTAAGAGCCTTCGCCTTGTCGCCTGTAGCGATGATTACAAGTAGTTTTGAACTCAAATTAATCATGGGCTCATGAGAGCGGTCTAATAAAAACCGCTAGGTGATTCTAGCGCCGTTCTGGATTTCCCTATCTGTGGTTAAAAGGACGCACTCATCCCCTATCTCGGCTGCAAGCAGCATGCCATAGCTCGTCTGACCGAATATCTTGGCTGGCTTCAGGTTCACAAGCACTGGGATGACCTTACCGACAAGCTCCTCCGCAGTGTACCAGTCCACGAGGCTTGTCAGTATCTGCCTTAACTCGTCCTCTCCGCAGTCTACCATGAGCCTGTACAGCTTGTCCGATCCCTCGACCTTCTCGCATGTCTCGACGGTTCCGATGCGGATATCCAGTTTCTTGAAGTCCTTGTACGATAGTTCCCCTAGCAATTTAATCAAAAACTGGCTGCCCTTATGGAATATAAGGGTTAGTTGAGGAAGCCAAGGGCTATCCTCGTGTACATTTCGGAACAAGGCGGGAGCCAGCTGAGGGGTACATACTCGTTCGCCTTGTGGGTGTCGCCCCTCTTAGGCCCCAGATGAAGGCAGGGTATACCGCCCACACCAGCGAAGGTGTTGGCGTCAGTGATGCTCTTGCTGTACATGTAAAGAGGCTCGATGCCCATGACATCAGTGTAGACACCGTGGAAAAGCTTCAGTATAGACTCCTCAGGGTCCATCTCGAAGGACTCGTACCTCGGGGGCTTGATCTTCACCGCCACAGATGATTTGAGACCCAATGATTCAACTAGTTTTTCCATATCCTTCACAGCCCCTTCAACGGTTTCCCCTGGCACGATGAGCCTGTTCACCTCGAATCTACAGTATGCTGGGACAAGGACAGAGTAGATATCGTATCCTCCCTCGATCTTCAATGTGCTGTAATTTCCCTTCCCGAACTTGTGGTGCTCTTGGAATTCAAGCTTGTCCAGGTTCGCAAGAATCTCTCCCGCTTCCTCGACTGCATTTACTCCCTGCTCCGGAGTAAAATCATGAGCAGCGGTCCCATAGACGTGGATATCATAAAGCAGCTTACCTACAATTCCCAGCGGCACAGGTTTGGATTCATCGGCAGGGTATGGCTCGGCGAGCACCACAGCGTCAACGTTCCTGTAATCAGTATCTAGCAGGGCTACAGCCCCATCTCCCATAGCCTCCTCATCGATTACCGCGCTGAAGCTAAGCTCACCCTTGAACTCGGTGTCCGAATCCACGATTGCCCTGATCATGTTCAATGTGCATGCTATACCTGCTTTCATGTCGCATCTACCCAGTCCGTGAAGCCTGTCCCCCTTCTGCACTGGCTCAAAGGGGTCTGTGTCCCATCCATCTACAACGGGAACCGTGTCAGTGTGTCCATTGAAGTGAAGGCGTTTTCCGTCCCCCATCCTGAGCTTCCCGTATATGTTTGGCCTGTCTGGGTGAACCATGTGTTCCTCGGTTTCAAGTCCGAGGCGCTCAAGCTCCACTCTAATGTGCTCGGCTAGCTCCGCCTCGTCACCGACAACCGAGGGATGCGGATCATCTCCTCGGTCAAGCGTCTTGATTACGCATCATCCAGTTTCCTGATGGCGTCTTCAATCATGTGGAAATTACGGGGATAATAGTATAAGAAACTAGGAGAGGAAACGGCATGCTATCCTGGCGTACATCTCGGAGACCGGCGGCAGCCACTCAAGCTTAACGTGCTCGTTTGGCTGGTGGGCTCCTCCCCTCTGGGG
>JAUWLH010000255.1 GCA_030613835.1 Candidatus Bathyarchaeota archaeon
ATATGGCGCTCTGGGACATCATGGGGAAATCCCTAGACATGCCCGTCTACAGGCTCCTGGGTGGCTCAAAGCCTGAGAAGATACCCAATGTCGGCCTCGTGGGCATAGATGAGCCCGAGGTGGTGGCGGGCGTCGCCGAGGGCTTTGTGGATGAAGGATACCATGGTATCAGGCTGAAGATCGCACCGGGGCACGACGTGGGTTGCGTCGCCGCGGTCAGGGATGCAATAGGAGGAGGCATAGACCTACGCGTTGACTGCAACCAGGGGTACAGAACCGCTGAGGCGATAAAGATGATCAGGGATATCGAGCCCTACGGAGTCGAGCTCGTGGAGCAGCCAACTGTTTGGTGGGACTTTAACGGTCTCGCCGAGGTGGCAGGAGCTGTTGATACGCCCATTATGCCCCACGAGTCCATGTACCTGCTGTCGGACGTGAAGAACCTCATCGACGCAGGCGCTGTCGGCGTCATGGGTTTGAAGACCTACCGGCCGTGGGGCGGGTTGACGGGGGCTAGGAGGCTCCTTGAGATGGCGCGTGTCATGAACATCCCATGTCTGTTTCACGACGACCTGGAGCTGAGCGTGAGCCTCGCGGCTGCCACCCAGATAATAACAGCCTACAGGAACGTAATCACTCACAGATGTGAGCTATCAGGATACCCCGAGTGGATGGGGGACGACGTGACCACAGAGTCCGTGCGTTTCGAGAAGGGATACGTGCATGTACCTAAGGGGCCTGGGCTGGGCGTGGAGCTGGACGACGAAAAGCTGGAGAAGCACACCAAGGGTATCATAACCCTTGAGTGACCCCTTTTTTTTATTTGGGAAGATATTTCCTGGGGAACTTTGCCACGACGGTGTAATTGGGGTCCACCGTGTTGGCTATTGTACACCTTCCCACTTGGCTCAGCTTCTGGAGGGCGTCCCATTTTTGGTACCCGTAATCTGTTGTTAACCATTTCACAAGCTCCACGTGGGCTATCTTGTATGCCTCCATGAGGGGCCTGCTGCTACCCGCCACCATTATCCAGTCATCGTTGATGACTCGCGGCCAATCGATCTGCTTCTTTATCAGGCCAATCTTGAGCTGTAGCTCCGCGCTTGTCTCAAGAGCTACCCCGCATAGCTCTCCGTCTCCTTGCGCGGCGTGGATGTCGCCAAATACAAGCAATCCCCCAGTCACGGACACGGGCAGGTGCAGCGTCGATCCCACGCTGATTTCAGGCGAATCCATGTTGCCACCGTACTCCCCGGGAGTCAAGCTCATCTCGACGCGGCCGTATCGTGGTGCGACTCCTATGCTTCCTATAAATGGGTGAAGTGGTATGACTGGGTTCTTGAACTTGCTCCCGGGAAAGTTAATTGTGGCTGTTTTGTTCTCGTGGTCTAGGCTCCACTCGTACCTTGTACGGGGTAAGGGGTCGTTGAAAAGGAGCCTCCTTCCGGGGGCTTCCTCCGTGAGGCCTCCAAAATTGGATGCGTTCGCTGACCATGCAGATGGGCGTGTGAGTGTAATCCTCTGGATCTCCACAGTCAACGTGTCACCGGGCTCAGCGTCCTCCACGTAAAATGGACCTGTCAGTGGGTTCGATGAGCTGTAAACCGTGTCGGGACTGGTCTGCCTCATCTCGTCCGTGATCTTGTTTCCGTCTTGGTCGAGTCCACCGGCGTCCACGGTAGTTGCTATGATGGTGTCTCCAGGGCTCACGCGTAGGGCTGGAGGGTTTGGGCCGTATGTGTGGTAGTATTTCGTCGGCTGGAATCTATGAATCATGTATTAGGGTTGGGGTTGGTTATCTTAACTGTTTTCAGCCCTTTTTTTATGTTTTCCAGTCTTTTTCGTCCAACTCTTTCACGAGGTCCACAAGAAGTTTGACCAGTGCGTCGTTCATAGCGGCTCCCTTCTCAGGGGTCGCCTTTGTCGGGTCGCCCGTGACCCCGTAAGGCGTGATCTCGTCGAATGTCCACTTCCAGTCGACGTGTTTGGGCAGGTCGGGTACGACCCCCCTCGCCTTCCCCATATCGACCAGCGACGAGTCGACCCTGAGCATCATGGATGTCTCGCCCTCTCCCCCGTGGCCGAGGCCGTCCCAGACCTCGAAGGTGCCCTCTGGGACCAGCTGGCCCGCCGTGACCCACCATGCCGAGAGGACGGTCATCTTGAACTCCGGGTGCTCCGCCCTGTACTCGTTGGTGGCCGCCTCTATTGCGGGGATGTTGCCGTCGTGGCCGTTGACAATGATGAGCCTGTTGAGCCCGTGCTTCCGGAGGGAGTCGAAGACCTCCCTGAGGACGCGCATCAGGGTCTCCGTGCTCAAGGAGATTGCTATCGGGAAGTTTGAGTAGTGGGCACTCATCCCGAAGGGGATAGGTGGCAGCATCAGCAGCCCCTTGACCCTCTTGGCGACCTCCATTGCAATATGCTCGGAGACCAGAGTGTCGGTGCCGTATGGGAGGTGCTCTCCGTGGTACTCGGTGGAGCCCACCGCTAGGATCGCCTTGTCGTACCCCTCTTTGAACTCGTGCCCCGTCATCCGCATAAATGGCTTGAACCCAGAACCTGACATGAGTAAACAATGAATCCTATACCTAAATCGGTTTTCTTTAAAAATAATTCCTGAATTTTCCGAAAAAGGGGCTTATTCAAGTCTTTTCACGAACTCTAGCACGTGTCCCTCCGGATCCTCGATCAGGAACACCTTTGCATCAGTGGAGCACGTCCTACCCTCTTCATCGCGCATCTTGACTCCTTTCCCCTTAAGGTATATGAAAAACTCCTCTATGTCCTCCCCGGGCGCCAGATGGATTGCGGGCATTACTGGTTTGGTATCAGATGCGGGGAGGTAACCGTGTCCATCCTCAACAAGACCGATCATAGAGTCCGGTGTAACCCAG
>JAUWLH010000205.1 GCA_030613835.1 Candidatus Bathyarchaeota archaeon
CCTCGATTCCGATGAGAAAGTGCCCCATCTTGGCGATGGCGTCAACGCCGAACTGATACATGCTGCCGTGGGCTGCGATACCGTGGGTTGTGACGTCGATCCACGCAAAGCCCTTGTGGGCGACCTGGATGTTGAAGAACGTGGGCTCACCGATTATGGCTGCGTCAACTCGCGTATCCTTCATGAGGTGCTCCGTCCCGATGCTCGCGAACTCCTCGTCGCAGACCGCGGCTATGACGACATCGCCCCTCGACTGGTCCCCCGAGTCCACGATGGCCTTGACCTCGGCCATGCTTGATGCGAGGCCGCCCTTCATGTCAAAGCTTCCCCTCCCGTAGAGCTTGCCGCCCTTGATGACAGGGTCAAAGGGGTCGATGGTCATGTAATCGGTGCCAACCGTGTCCGTGTGGCCGTTGAGCATCAGTGATTTTCCCCCGCCCGAGCCCCTCAGTGTGCCCATGACGTTGGGGCGGCTAGGCTCCACCTCGACTAGCTCTGTCTCCAAGCCCAGTGACTCCATCCAGTCTCTTAGGTAGAACGCGATCTCGGACTAGCCTGCTGCACTAGGTACAAGGGAGGGGTTCACCGAGTCAATTTATACCATGTCTTTCAGTAACTCTGTGAGCTCATTGGAGTTGATGGATTTCACCATATTATGTTTGATGATGCCTTGTGGATTAAATCGGTTTTCAGAGAATCGTTTAGTTGTCAAGAAGATGAAAGAAAAGAAGGGGGAAGGATCAACTGACCCATCCAGGGAAAACGGGGTGCTTGCTACAGATGAACTCCAGCAGGTACGGTCTGTTCGATGCGTTTGCCTTCAAAGCCCGTTTGAGAGCTGGCTCCACCTCGTCAGGATCGTACACTCTCTCGGCCTGGATGCCGAGGGCCTCCGCTACCTTGGCGCTGCTCTGGCCCTTGTGGCCGGTCAACTCGTATGTGTATGGGCTGTGGCCTTTTCCCCAGAACCCTGGGCCGTAGCCTCCGAACCCATCGTTGTTGATGTGGACCGTGGTTATGCCCATCTCGTATCTCACCATGGTCTCCCAGTTGCCCATCTGGTACCCCACCCCGGCGTCTCCCGTGACGCTTACCACCTGCCAGTCCGGGAACGCCAGCTTGGCTCCCATCGCTCCCCCGAGGCCGTAGCCAAGGGTGGTCACGTTGCCCCAGCCGAGGAAACCGTGGGGTACCTGCGACTTGTAGACGGTGCTTAGCTGGTCCCTTGTATTCCCTGACTCGTGGGTGACCAGGCTCTTCCTCATGTCGAGCACCTTCATGAGGTCACCGTAAACCCTGTATGGGTTGATGGGGGTCTCATCGGACTCCATGAGCGGGGTATACGTCTTCATCATAGTGGCCCAGGAGTCCTCGATCTCCTTGTTCAACGCCTCGTTGGGCTTGATGGGTCCCTGTTTCTCAAGTTCTTCCTTGAGCTGTCCCAGGACGAGTTTTGCGTCCCCAAGTATGGCGTGGTCCACTAGGTAGTCTGTGTTGAGGTCGCTGTCGTCGATGGTTACCTGTATAATCTTCTTGTGGACTGCGTCGGGTATCTTGTGCATGAAGTGACTTGGAGAATGACCCATGCCAACTGTCAATACCAGGTCAGCCTTACCGAGGAACCGCTCAGCTGGTTCACCCCTGACCCCTAGTGACAGGGGGTGGTCCTCTGGGAAAACGCTCTTTCCCTTCAATGTTGTGAGCACTGGGAGCTGTGCTGCCTCCGCGAACTCCCGGAGATATGATGCGGCGTCGGCTGAGAAGACCCCTTGCCCCACGAACAAAATGGGGGTTTTAGCCCTTTTCACGGCCTTTATTGTTTTTTCGACATCCTTGGGGTCTCCCATACTTCTCCAGCCCTTCACTTTGGCGTATGGGTACTCCCCGAGGTCGTAATCGCCTAGGTTTCTTGGGAGTTGGAGGAGTACGGGTGATGGCCTGCCTGTCTTGAGCTTGGTGAAGGCCCTGCGCATGTACTCCGGCACCCTCTCAGGTTTGTTGATGTAGCCACACCACTTGGTTACCGACCTGAAGCCTTCGTCGATGCTGTAACGTGTCCTCCCGTATGCCTCAGCTTCCACGCCGTCGGTTAGGCAGAGGAGGGGCACCGAGTCCTCGTATGCCTGCGCGAGGGCCCCGTAGGCCATCTGTGTCCCCGCTGCGTTGACGCCTCCCATGACGGTGCATACGCCGAAGTCCTTGCCATCCATCACCCGGCTGTATGCGTCGGCTACGGCGACGGCGTATCGTTCGTCCCTGACCATGAATATGTCTATGTCAGGGTCGGCCCCGATCGCGTTGTTTATCGGGGTGGTGGGGAAGGTTGTCACTCTCTTTATGCCCTCTGCTTTTAGGGCCTCGACTAGTCCCTCTACTGCTTTAATTTTCAATCTGATTCACATATTAAACTAGGTGGGATGAGAAGAAAAAACCACTGGGTCAACGTAACTCCGTTTGAGGATTCGATGGATCCCTAAATGAGGGAGGTGGTGATTAGATCACGCCTTTCTTCCTGAGCTCCTCGACCTTCTCCTTCGAGTAACCTAGGAGTCTGGTGTAGACCTCGACGTTGTGTTCGCCGAGTAGCGGAGCGGGTGCCGAGATATCCCCCTTGGTCTCGCTGAACTTGATGGGGAACCCTGGCTCAATGATCTCACCCATGGTGGGGTGGTTCACCTTGATGAACATCTCACGTGCCAGCGCCTGGGGGCTGGCCTGCACCTCATCCAGGTCCATTACAGCAGCCACGGGTACGCCGATCTTCTCCAAGGTTTCGACTACATCATCTGTTGTTTTCTCCTTCACCCAGTTGTTCACGAACTCAGGTGTCAGTTCCTCGACTCCGAGTAGCTCCATGAACCAGTCGGTGATCCTGCCGGGTGGCAGCGCGAACATCACGTAGCCGTCCTTGGTCTCCCTGAGCCCTGATACTCCTACCCTCCCAGTGCGCCCGGCTTTCCTGAAGGACATTCCCGTGAGGTTCCAGAAGCTGAAGCTCTGCATTGTGCCGATCATGCTGTCCATCTGGGCGACGTCCACCTTCTGGCCCCTACCAGTCTCGTTCCTGCTGACAAGAGCCGCCAGTATCCCAATGAGGGCCGAGAAACCAGGTACCGTATCCGCAATGGCCTCGGGCGCCTGCAGTGGTGGGCCGTCCGGGGCTACCGCATCCTTCATGAGCCACATGTAGCCGCTCGCTGCCTGTGCTATGGGGTCGAAGCTCCTCCTGTTGACCCACGGCCCAGTGTGGCCGAAGCCGCTGATGCAGGCATAGATGATTCTGGGGTTGATCTCCCTGAGAACATCATATCCAAGGCCCAGTCTGTCCATGGTGCCGGGGCTGAAGTTCTCCATAACCACGTCGGCGTCCTTGACCAGCTCCTTGAACATATCATTCCCCTCCGGGTTCTTGAGATCAAGTGTAACACCTTTCTTTCCCCTGCCGAGGAACAGGAAGTACGGGCTCTGCCCCTTCACTAACGGTGGGAACATC
>JAUWLH010000222.1 GCA_030613835.1 Candidatus Bathyarchaeota archaeon
GCTTGAAGTATAATTATTTGGTTTCGAGTTATACTGGAACCTGAAAATCTTGAGTTCTGGGTTCTTAACCTGAGGGTCTCCATGAAAAGAGGGCAACCAAGAACATGTACAGTTGCGCGCGCCTCAAACGGGACGAGAACAGGCCACAAATCCACTGTTTTCGCTAGTAAGGTGATGGCGGGCATAGTGATTAACCTGCTCAGCAAACCCGAGTTGGTTGAAGCAGCGAAGGTAGAGTGGGAGAGGCAGATGGATGGGCGGGTGTACAAGTCTCCACTATCCGCAGGTGTGAAACCCCCGCTGGATCAGTTGAAGAAACAACACTGATCTTTTTCCCTTTTTTTTAAAGTCAGAGACCTTGACTAGTGCTATTTCAGGTCATATTACTCGCAGTAGCATTTTGAGGCGATCCTATTGATCCGTTTCAGTGGATCGTCGTGTATGTGCCTGATCTTCATCACGGTCTCCATAATCCCTGGGTCAGCGATGGACCGTATATCCTCGTCCGAGATCTCCCTGCATGACGCCTCGATGCTGTGATACTTCTTGACCCTGCCCCCGCCTCCGGCTTTCTTCCAGAGACTCTCTGTAAGCTCAACAATGTTCGTCCACTTCTTCCTGTTGGGTTTGATGTGCTGTTCCTGGAGCCAGAGAACGTCCTTCCTCATCTCCTGGTTCTCCATCATCTCCAGGACTTGCCCTATGATCAGGTTCGTCACCATCTCGCAGTCCTCCAGTAGCTCTATTTCTGATGGCTTCAGGTTCATTTCCCCTATCACCCTGAGAATCTTGTCTTTATGGGATTCCTCGCTCAAATTAATACACAGGATCAAGTAACCCTGTTGACGATATAAAATCAATCCAATCATAGTATAATCTCCTATTTCACAAACGCGCGTCAAGCTGAGAGTCCACCGCTCCGGCACAAGGAGGCAAAAGGCTAGTTCATGAGCCACTCGGTCAGCCTGACCTTCTTGGTGTTGTAGTGGTCCTCGACGGTCACGATGTCCCTCTGCGTCAATGCCTGCACTATCCTGTGAGCCTGGACGCGGCTGAGGTCAAGGTCGTAATGCAGGTCCTTCTGGAGCATCTCGCCGTCGTTACCGATGAGCGCCTCCACCACCATCCTCTCGTTGGGGCTCAGGAGCTTCATGGCCACCTCGATCTTGTCCATCTCTATAACGTGCTGACCAGGCTCGGCAGGGATTAGCTCGGCCAGTACCTGCCCCCGTCCATTATACCAAAGGTACAGGATAATGATAGTTAGCAGCCCTATGATGACCCATAGTAACGTGCTGTCCTGTGATCCTCCCATTAGATCCATGGGCATCATCTGTCCCACTTGGCTCATTAACACGTTAGACAGCATCTCGTGAGTAAACAGGATGGCGGTTTTTATTGGTTATTCATATCGGGCTAATCCTTAACCAAGTGCGCCCATCTACTCAGAATTGTGGTTGGGATCCACTCAGCAATTAAGCAATTTCAGCAACTGAGACAAACTCTGAATCAGGATGTATTGGTCGTCTGTGAAGCTGCAAACCGGTTTCTCGCTGAACTGGGCCCAAGTGCCATTGGCGTCAACTCTTTTGATAAGGACCGGCTGCATGCCTGCGTTGATGGCCCCCTCGATGTCGACATCCATGTCCCCCACATAGAGGGATTCACTCGCCTTCACTCCAGTGATATTGAAAGCCGGCTTGAACACACGAGGATCTGGCTTGGCGTGACCGACGCCGTCACTCACCACGACGCAATCAAACAGCTCCTCTGCACCAAGCTCACGGAGGAGCTCGTATATCCTAGGCGTGTGCTCCCAGTTCGTTACAAGCCCCACTTTGTAGCTCTCCCTGAGCCTCTGGATAACGGGGACGGTCTCCTCGTCCAGATACATGCCCTCGTGCCAAACCCTTATGATGGAGTCAACAAGGGGCCTGACCTCGTCTTTTGGTAGATCGATCCCGAGCTGCTCGCCCAACACCTTGACCCTCTTCATGAACAGGGAAAAGCCCGGCTCGATGAAATCCGGCTCAGGTCCCTCGAAGAGGCTCTGGAGCAGCCCCTTGAACCCATCAAAGGCGATGTCCGCCCCCTTCTCCTCCATGGCTGCGTGGAAAGCCCTGGCCCACCTGCCCCACGCACCGTCAATATCGTCCGATAGCAGGATGGTGCCGTGAAGATCGAAGAAAACGCCCTTGATGTGATCCATTTCCGTGAAGAAGGACGTGGATGCCTTTAATGTTTCCTAGGAAAGTATCCACCTAACCCATTTTATACTAAGATGAACACCTCCGTACGAGAGATTTGAAGCCCTCGGACATGCCTGAGCAAAGTCCAATGTACATGGAAAGCCTCGTGGATACAAGGATCGAGTTTGAAAACGCCATACAGAACATCATTAAAAGGATCGCCCTTGACGCGCATAACTCGGAGAACAACATTGAAACCTACATTGTGGAAGCGGAAGAGCCATTCAACGAGTACTTCAACAACATGAAAGGTGCCACCAACATACACATGTACTCAGTTGAGGAGCTTCTGAGGGCAGAGGCAGAGAGACAGAATAGCTTCTACAGCTCGATCAGATCAGATCTAAGTTCATTGAACGCGGAAACGGTTCCTCCAGATACCATCATCGAGTACCCCCACTGGGGGCACATGCCCAGTCCTGGATGCAACATCAGAATCGGAGCCACCGTCCTGTATGCGTTCCCAAGAACCCCGGCATCAACGGTGCACTACCTGACGTTAAAACAGGGCCCAATCCCAGCGAATCTGGTCCACGTCACGGATGATTACATCCTGATGCTCCCCTTCAGGCAGGACTTGGACAAGGAGACCAGGACAGGATTAATCGAACTCTCAGGGTTCTCGGGAAAAGTGAACGATAAACGGCTCAAGGACGAGCTGAGAATCAAAAAAGGATACATCACATTAATCACCGAGGAAAAATTCGAGAAGAAAACCCTAGACGAGCTCATCAAGGAGTACGGTGTGAAATCAGTTATGATTGGAAGACAGTCATCTAACACGGCATACATCCACACAGGAGAGGAGGATAACATGCCAAGACTATGGAGCATTATCTATTTTAACTGGAACGAGAACTGGAGAAGGCATCAATGATGGAAGAAAAGAGGATGATAGAAGCAATTCAGGTAGAACTGGACAAGTTATCAGGAGACAAGACCGGAGGAAGCGGTCACATTGGAAATATCAGCTACGGAAACCCCAAGATTGAGAGAGTTGAATTGAACAAAGTAACTTTCAAGTGCGAAGGCTGGGTCCAGTCCGAGTTCGAGGCTGTCGA
>JAUWLH010000107.1 GCA_030613835.1 Candidatus Bathyarchaeota archaeon
GCAGCGTGGGGACCTGGACCGAGCTTACCACGGAGAAGCCGTACATCAAGGAGAAGGCGGCCACGGTGTTCTCCATCGAGGGGAACGATATCAGGATAGCGTACCCCATTGAGCTGTTCGAGCCAGGCAATATGCCAAACATCCTCAGCAGTGTCGCTGGGAATGTCTTCGGGTTGGAGGACGTCGCAAACCTCCGCCTCAACGACATAACCTTCCCCAAGGAGCTTATCAGTAGCTTCAAGGGGCCAAAGTACGGCATCCAGGGCGTCAGGGAGATAACGGGGGTATATGGCAGACCCCTTGTGGGCACCATAGTCAAGCCCAAGCTGGGTCTCGTGGTCAGGGACCACGCCAAGGTGGCATATGATTCGTGGCTGGGCGGCTGCGACGTGGTCAAGGACGACGAGAACCTGAGCAGCCAAAAGTTCAACCCATTCGAGGAGAGGGTCATAGAGACCATCGAGCAGAGGGACAGGGCTGAGTCCGAGACTGGGGAGAAGAAGGTCTACCTCATCAATGTCACGGCTGAGCTTGAGGTGATGAAGAAGAGGGCCCAGTTCGTCCAGGACGTGGGTGGGCGTTATATGATGATAGACATCCTCACAACTGGATGGAGCAGCCTCCAGACCATGAGGGACGTGGGCTTCAAGCTTATAATCCACGCCCATAGGGCGGGGCACGCCGCGTACACTAGGAGCCACGTCCACGGCATCAACATGGTGGTATTAGCCAGGGTATCGAGGTTACTAGGGGTTGACCAGCTCCACATCGGCACCGCCGTGGGAAAGATGGCCGAGACCAAGGACGAGGTGCTGGCAAACAAGGAGGCGTGCGTCGAGCCCATGGGTGACATAAAGCCTGTGCTCCCAGTGGCCTCCGGCGGACTGCACCCTGGGATGGTCCCCAAGTTGATCGAGTATTTCGGCAATGATACCGTGATCCAGGCAGGCGGTGGGATACATGGTCACCCTGATGGAACCGTCAAGGGCGCTAAAGCCCTTCGTCAGGCAGTCGATGCCGCCGTCGCAGGAATACCTCTGGAAGAGTACGCAAAGACCCATGGGGAGCTAGGCAAGGCCCTCACCAAGTGGCCCGTGCTCTAATCAAGTAACCACGGATAGTGCCTGTGGATGGCCTCAAGTATGCTGTGGGGGCTAATTATTCCCTCCTCTGAGATGAGTCCGCTGACGTAGTCACGACGGGTCACATCGAACGCCGGATTCCTGATGTTCAGTCCCTCGGGTGAGTCCGCCCATATCTCGTCGGTGTTCCTCTCCTCTATCGCCTCGTAGTGGCCGTGGATGGTGATTGGCTCGAACTTGAGCAGGGTCCCGAGGACGTAGAAAGGTATTCTTGCCTCATAGGCGGCTAACGCGACCTGGCTCGTCCCAATCTTGTTGATTATGTTGCCCTCGCTTGTCAAGGCGTCGCAGCCCACGATTACAAAGTCTACCTCCTTCATATAGTGGCTTGCCGCCGAATCTACTATTATGGTGGTGTCTATCCCGGCCTCGACGAGTTCCCTTGAGGTTATCCTTCCCTGGTACTTGGGCCTGGTCTCGGTGTTGATGACCTTGAACTTCTTTCCCATCTCGTGTGCAAGCATCAGCGATCCCGTGACTGCGCTGCTGTGGCAGTGGGTTAGTATGATATCCCCGTCCCTGATGCGCTTGGCCCCTATCTCCATAATACGTTGTCTGCCGCCCTGATACATCTCCAGTATCCGCTCCTCGATCTGGGTCACCACCTCCTTGAAGCTGTCCCTGCTGCTGGGGGCCTCGGCGGTGAGATGGCTCCTGATGTACTTGAGGCCGTTCCTCATCATGGGCTCGGTTGCCCTGGACTCCACGAGCATCCTGGTTGCCTCGATGAGCACGTGGTCCACTTCTTCTTTGGATCCCTCAAAGTCCCTGAGCTCCTGGGAGAGGGCCTTGACGGCCGAGATGGCGATATTAGTGGCTCCCTGTATCTCCAGTCTCTTGATCCTACCGGAGACGCCTGGAACGGTTTTTAGAATCATCAATAAACGGTTAGTGTTTACGTTTTTAAACGTGTTACTATGGGTCAAGGGCTCGCCCTATATTATGGGGAAGATGTCAACGATAACGCATGAATAAAGTAACATTTATAAGTGATGTCGTAGGAGGCTTCACTGTAATATGGGTAAAATACCCATAGGTAAATCTTTTAGGAGTAAACAAAGTGAACCGAATAAATAAAGAAAAGGAGGACATTGCGTCCAGCTGCCCCAACTGCGGAGGCAGCAAGATAGTGAACGACAGACAGACGGGGGAACGTGTCTGCGTCTCATGTGGCCTAGTGGTAACTGATATCATCATGGACACAGGCCCCGAGTACAGGGTATTCAACCTCCAGGAAAACGACAGAAGAAGAACAGGGACAGGCTACAGCTACAGCATCTACGACAAGGGACTATCAACAGTCATCAAGGGAGACAAGGACGCCTCAGGAAAACGACTGGACTTTGAGACCCAGCGCAGGATGAAGAGGCTCCAGCGCCAGGACAACAGGAGTAAAGTAAACGAGACACACGCGCGGAACCTGAGCATCGCCATGGCGGAGCTGGACAGGCTCACCAGCGAGCTACACCTGCCGAGGAGCGTCAAGGAGAACGCGGCCCTCATCTACAGCAAGGCACTGCTGAAGGACCTCAACCGAGGCAGGAGCATCGACGCCTTCGTGGCAGCGAGCCTGTACGCCGCGTGCAGGCTGCTAAGCATACCCAGGCCACTCAAGGACGTCAGCATGGCAAGCAAGCGGCTCCACAGCGAAGTAGCCATGACGTACAGGCTGATACACAAGGAGCTCAAGCTCAGACCACCGGTAGACGGGCCGTTCAAGTTCGTCCCAAGCATCGCGGCAAAGCTCAAGGTGACCCAGCCTACCGAGCAGACGGCCCTCAAAATCCTGAGGAAGGCCGACGAGATGAGGGAACTGACGGGCAAGGACCCCAGGGGCCTAGCCGCGGCTGCCCTGTACATGGCCTGCCAAGAGACGGGAGAGAAGCGGGTCCAGAGGCTAATCGCGAAAGCAGCGGGGACAACCGAGGTGACCCTGAGGAACCGGTACAGGGGACTCAAGGACGCACTCAACAAGATCCATGTCGATGCAGCCGAGCTAGTGCCGCATATAGCCTAGTTTTATTAACACATTTTTTAAGCCGACCACCCGTTTTTGTTGGTCATGGCTAAACCCGTGGACAGGCAGCGTTCACTGTTTATGCTCATGATAGTTCAACTCATCACCAACTTCCGTGGGGGCATCATATCACCCATATTGAGCCTGTTCGTCCGCAGCCAGGGGCTATCACTGGCTCAGATCGGGCTCCTAGGCACTGCATCGATGCTTGGATGGTTCATTTGGGAGCCGTTCATGGGGGTGATAGCCGATAGGTGGAACAAGCGGTGGATGCTGGCTGGGTCCCTGCTGCTTACCACGATTCTCTACGGGATCTATCCCATGGCCCAGGGGCTTGGTTTCTTCTTGGTCCTAGAGTTCCTGAAGACTAGCATCATGTCGGCGTACAGCATACCCATTAAGGCATTGGCGGCCGAGCTTCTCCCGTCTGAGGACCGGGGCAAGGCTTACGGCAGGTACATGACGGTCATCGGTCTGGGTGGGATGATCAGCCCTCTCATCGGGGGATACTTGTCGGAGGTTTTCGGGTACGCTCTACCTTTCTATGTAGCGGCAGCCGTAGGGCTCATCGGGATATATGCGGTGTTCTCCATCCAGTACGAGGAGCCCGAGACTACTTCAACGGGAAACGGGTTCGGTGACATGAGGAGCGTCCTAACGGGGCCCATCCTCAGGATCTTTAGCGTCAGGGGTCTGTTCTTCTTCAACGTGGGCTTCGTCCATAACTTCCTTCCTGTCTTCCTCAACGAGTCCGCCCTCTACTCGGCATCTGAATCGCAGATCGGCGCGTTCTTCAGCATTTTCAGTCTTGCGGGGGCTGCGGGGCGGTCGATCCTGGGTGACCTCTGTGACAGACTGGGAAACAAGAAGCTCATCATCGCGTCACTCCTGGGATGGGTGGCCAGTTACGGGGTGCTCAGGTACACAGGGGGAATCTATCTCATGTACCTCGTCGGGGTGATGCAGGGACTGAGCTGGGCTGCCGCCGATACCAGCATGATGCTACACCTCATATCGGTGATGAATAAGGACCGCTCAGGATTGATTATGGGCCTGTACTCTGAGGCCGAAAACATCGGCGGCTTGATCTCAACACCGACAGTGGGTTATCTGTACCAGAGCATGGGGGCGGGTGTTAGCATGTGGTTCGTAATCATCGCTCTGGCTTTGAACGCTGTCTACTCTGTCTGGGCTATTCAGGAAGACCCGTCTTGATGGACTAACCGGGTATCAAGTTGTAATTAGGGTTTCCATGTTGGGTTCCGTTTCTTTTTGGTAAGTCCCATTTTTTATACTCGTCGTACCCGTGTCTGTTGTGTCACTTCAGGGCGTCCGCGAGTTCTTTGATAATAGAAACATCGTCATCATCATGTTTACCCAGGCACTGAGCATGTTTCTCGCTTGGCTCTGGTGGCCCTACAAGAGCCTCTTCATCCTTGAGCTAGGGGCCACAAACGAGATTCTTGGCCTATTAGTGATGGTGGAGACCCTAGGTGGGATGTTTTTCCAGATACCCGGGGGCGTCTTGGCTGACAGGTATGGCAGGAAGCGGGTGATCATCGCTGCAGCGGTGCTAAGCTTTGGTTCACCCCTCATCTACCTATTCGCAGGGGAATGGATTCAACTGGCACCTGCGATGATACTCTCCTCAGCCTCATCCCTGAGCAGGGGCGCATTGAACGCCTTGATCGCGGAGAGCCTACCCACCGATAAACGCGGCGCCGGGTTCGCCGCAATAAGTTTCGTACAGAAGATACCAAACGTGTTCACTGGGATCGTCGGTGGGGTGATAATGGACCATTTCGGCGTCATACCAGGGGTTAGAGTGGTCTTGACCGGCGTTATCGCTGTCTCCGCTCTCAGTGTGGTCGTATACTGGATGTTCCTTGAAGAGACCCTACCCCCAGGGGCAAGAAGGGACACGAAGTTGGATCTCAATCTTGGCAGCATCCGGGAACTGGGGTCGATGCCAAGGGAAGCATGGGTTTTAACCATAGTCGCTGGGCTTAGTTCCTTCTCAGTTAGGATGGTTTTCAGCTTCACAGTTCCTTACGTCATCAACATCATGGGGCTTTCAAAGACCGAGTACGGGGCGATTAGCACCGTCGTGAGTATGGTTTCCCTGTTCCTGACGCTCCCTGGTGGAGTGCTAAGTGACAGGATAGGTAGGAAGCAGACGGTGATCATCAGCAGGGTCATAGCGAGCCTGAGCACCATTGGCGTCCCCCTGAGCGGTAACGTGTTTACGCTTGGGGCTTTCAGGGTCACGGGGAGCATTGGCTCGGGCCTCGGAGGGACCTTCATGAGGGTAAGGGGCGGCCCCGTTTGGCAGGCCCTTGTGGCCGACATGACCCCCGTCGAGGGGAGGGCTAGGATGATGGGGCTCATGGGCACCTTCGTGAGCATCATTGGCACACCGGCCAGCTATGCTGGTGGCTACCTCTACGACAACGTGTCCCCGGAGGCCCCCTTCTACGCGAGTTTCTTGTTGAATACGGTGGGCACATTGCTTATCTTGGTGTTACTGAAACCAAAGGAGGACTCCTGAGTCTTCACCCAGTTGCAGGGTCGAATAATCCGCGTATGTACAGAAACATGAC
>JAUWLH010000289.1 GCA_030613835.1 Candidatus Bathyarchaeota archaeon
TGTCCGACCCGAAAGGGCTGATTGATGAGTCCTCAAGGGTCGTTAAAAAAGAGGGCGTCATGGTTGTCCCCTCGCTGAAGCGCGTCTACTCTGAGGATGAGTTCAAGAGGCTAGTAGAACCAGGGGGATTACCAATAAATATAGTGACTACCGTCGAAAACATCAACGACTGGATAGCGGTAATAAGAAACACTCGGTAAATGAAGCCCGATGTGGTTTAGTTCAGAAGGTTTTTATAGCCTGCACATCGCATTTGTAATAAATTCGGAAAAGGTGCAATACTTGGAACACAGAAAGAAACCATTGAATGTTTTGATGAAATCAAATGGAAGCTACGTAGAGATCGCACTCAAAGGAAGGGGCATATACAGGGGAAAACTGGTCCGCGCTGACGGATACATGAACATGATCCTCAAGGACTCCAGGGAATACGATAAAACTGGACTTGTCGCCAAGTATGGAGACATATTCATCAGGGGTAACAACGTTGTTTACGTTGTAATCGACCCCACTACGCCCCCACCGGGCGAGTAACCATCTCCTTTAGAACACGTTATTACCCACCAAGGCTTCTCAGAAATAGTTGATCCAGATGAAAGTGATAGTAGCCGTAACCGGAGCATCGGGCACTATATACGCCGAGGGTTTTCTCAAGGCAGCAAAGGAGCACGGCATCGAGACCCATCTCATAATCACTGATTCTGGGGAGAAGGTGGCCAAACACGAGCTGAGCGGTATCGATGGACTCGTTGAGCTCGCCGACGCGGTCTATGACAACAAGGACATGCTTGCAGGGATAGCGAGCGGCAGCCACAAAGTTGATGCAATGGTTATAGTACCCTGTACAATGAAATCCATCTCCGCGATAGCCCACGGATTCGCAGACAACCTTGTCACGAGAGCAGCCGACGTACAACTCAAGGAGGGCAGACCATTAATACTAGTCCCGAGAGAGACACCGGTTCACGCGATCCACCTTGAAAACATGGCCAAACTGGCACACATGGGAGCGATAATCCTTCCAGCGATGCCAGGGTTCTATCATGACCCCAAGAGCGTCCAGGACCTAGTCGATTTCATCACTGGCAAGATCCTCGACCAGCTTGGTAAGAAAAACAGCATGTACAGACGATGGGGATCAGATTAGCCCCTTGAGCTCCTTGCCTATCTGTTCTAGGTAAGATAGCATGAACTCGTGCCGCTTTGCTGCCATCTCTTTCGCCTTATCTGTATAGAGCATGTCCTTGAGCTTGAGTAGCTTCTCGTGGAAGTGGTCGATAAAATCCTCAATGGGTCTACCTTTTTCGACCGCGTATTGTGCTGCCCTGTAGGCACCGATTGCACCCATGGCATCAAGCTTATCTGCATCGCTAAGAATCCGGGCCTCCAAGGTCAATGCCTCACCTCCTGCCGAAAAACTATGAACCTCAATGGCGTGAACGATGCCATCGATGATGGCTAGGTCCCACACCTTTTCCATCAGTATATTCCTGGCCTGTACCGCGCTGTGTGAGGCATGGTCAGCATTGGGTCGCCCGATATCATGCAAAATCGCTGCAGGCACCAGTACCGCCATGTCAGCGTTGTACTCGATGCCTATGCCCTCACTCAGCTGTATGACTCGCTCCGTATGATCATACCCGTGACAACCGCGGGGCTCCTGCCTCGCCCTAGAAAATTCCTCTAGCTCAGTGTAATCTCTCACAGCTTCTCTATCCTAGACTCTCTGCCCACGTTCACGGACAGGACTCCCTTAAAGCTGCTGATGAAACAGTTTATGAGCTTAACTTTGTCCCCTGGCTTGACCCCTTCGAGCTCAGCTATTGTCTCGTTCCACACCGTGAGCTCCCTGGAAGTCACCTCGTCCTGGACCATACCATCGACAATGGTGTGCTTCTTGCCTCTATGGGTCTCTATCTCCCTGGGCTCCTCCAGACTTATGATAGTAACCTCTAGGTCCAGCTCCTCCATACCAGGCCGTAACTCTCCTAGGTTCATTTTCGATGCCTCAAGTAATGTATTAGGTGATAAAAGGGTATCCAGTTCACGTTTTTATGCTCAAAGAATAAGGATAAAACTCTGAGGGCACTATTATCCATGATGAACCACGTACTGGAGTGCCTGGAGTGCGGATACAAGTCCAACGACGATAACCCAGTCACGGTTTGCCCTGATTGCGGAGGCTTGATGGAATACAGGCTCATCATCGACAAGGTAAAATTTAACGGGCCTCTAACATTCTGGCGTTACAAACCGGTCCTGCCGAGGGTATCCAAGACTGTGAGCCTCGGCGAGGGTGGCACGCCATTACAGAAGGCCGAGAGGTTAGCCGAGTCGCTACATTTCAAGAACCTGTACCTCAAGGACGAGACCAGGAACCCCACCAACAGCTTCAAGGACAGGTCCGCCAGCCTCACCATCTCGGATGCAAAGAGCAGGGGTTACGACTCAGTAGTCTGTGCAACCAATGGAAACCATGGTGCGTCAATCTCTGCTTACTCGGCCAGGGTGGATATCAACTGCAACT
>JAUWLH010000237.1 GCA_030613835.1 Candidatus Bathyarchaeota archaeon
CAAGGAGACCCTTGATCTCATCGAGTCCATTAAAGGCGAGCCCAGATACCTCCTCTAACCACCCTTTCTCTAAGGGAAAAGACCCAGATCCTTTTAGATTTACATGGTATCGAGATCAAGCCCTCGCTGGACGAGCAGCAGCTTGTGGACGAGGCCGTTATCGAGAAACTAGTTGAACTAAGTGACATATGCCCTGGTGAGACGGTGCTAGAGATAGGTCCAGGAACTGGTAACATTACAGCTCCCCTCCTTGAACGGGCGGGAAAGGTGATCGCTGTCGAAAAGAACTTCAAATACCTTTCTGTTCTCAGGGGCAGGTTCGGAAAGGAGCCCAAACTCGAAATCATCCACCACGACATACTGTTTTACCGAATACCCGCCATTGACCGGGTGGTCTCGAACTTACCGTACATGATAAGTGAGGCCGTGATCAGACGCCTCTTCAAGGTTCCCTTCAGGTCCGCTGCCTTCGTTTTATCCTCTGGGTTCGCTGAAAAAATCACGGCTGAACATAGCGACGAGAGGTATAGTAAGTTATCTCACCTCACAGGGGTTTTTTATGATGCTAAGCTTGAAGCTGAGGTATCAAACAGCGCCTATCTCCCCGCTCCAAACGTCTCCACGGCAATTGTTACCCTTCAAACGCGTGAACCTGAGGATGAACACCACGGATTGATGCAGGAGCTGTTTAAACAAGAGGACAAAAAAACCGTAAACGCATTGAGGGAAGCCCTGATCTGGGTTGGAGTAAGCGGTACCAAACGGGAGGCACGTTCAAAGATAGTGGAGCTGAATATACCCACGAGTCTCCTTGAGGCACCATTAAGCAGGCTGTCGCTTGAACAAATATTGGAACTCGATGAACTTCTTGCAGCGCATTAGTAACATTTTAAACCATATAATCCCCGCATTAAGAGTTTCAGCCGGTGAATAATTGGGTCTAAAGACAAAGCTCGACAACGTATATTATGGGTACTGGGTGCTCCTCGGCGCGTTCCTACTCCACTTTCTTGATTCAGGGCTATACTTCTACGGATTTAGCGTCTTTTACACACCAATTCGGGATGAGTTTGGTTGGAGCGCCGCCGTCGTAGCGGGGGCCATCAGCTTCTCAAGGCTTGAGGGAGGCATAGAGGGTCCGATAGTAGGGTACCTCATCAAACGGTTCGGTCCACGCAAGATAATCGCCATAGGCGTTGTTCTAACCGGTCTTGGATACATGGCCATGATTTATGTTGACAGTCCCTTGATGCTGTACCTGGTTTACGGGGGGGTTCTCAGCATTGGCTACAATATGGGGTTCACACACGGCCTCTCTACTCTGATAACAAACTGGTTCATCAAGAAGCGTACAAGGGCCATGAGCCTGTACGCCCTTGCCGCAGGCATCGGGGGCGCCCTCGTTGTTCCCTTAATCTCAAAATCTATGGTTCTGTACGGCTGGAGGACAACCGCGGTATTATGTGGTCTCGCCTTCTGGGTCGTAGGATTGCCCGCAGCGTATCTGTTCCGGAACAGCCCCGAGGAGATGGGGTTACTACCTGATGGCGTGAGTTCTGGGGATTATATTAACCCAGATACAGGTGAGTCTAAGGTTGTTGTTACAGAGCCCGAGCTTTCCACCAAGGACGCACTGAAATCAGTGACCTTCAGACGTCTTCTATTAGCCGAGTCCCTTCGTACATTCCTGTTGGGCTCCATCGTCCTTCACCAGATACCTCACCTAGTAAACATCGGGATAGGAGCTGATACCGCCGGCGGGATACTTGGTATGATGATCTTTGCCAGTATACCTGGTCGGGCACTCTTCGGTTTCCTCGGGGATAAAATAACAAAGAATAAGCTCCTCGCGGCAACAATGATAATCCAAGGCATAGGTGTCCTTATCCTAGCCTTTGCAAACAACATAATTCACGTCTATGCCTTCGTCTTAATCTATGGTTTGACCTACGGCGGCTGCATCCCGGTGTTGATGGCGTTCAGGGGCGACATTTTTGGCAGGAAAAACTTTGCTCAGATGTCAGGCATCATGTCCCCATTCCGGATGATAGGTAACGTTGTTGGCCCTGTATTAGCAGGATACCTATTCGACGTAACAGGAAGTTACAGGGTCGCGTTCATCGCGTTCGCAGCCCTGGCCGCGATGTCTGGAATCAGCTTCTATTTCGTAAAATATGATCATTTGTAGAATAACCATATATCTATCAAATACAAAGTTTATACTGATTTACATGAAGGCTTTCGTTTTACTGAACACTGAACTCGGGATGGAGTCCAAGATCATTGAGGCCTTGAATGGAGTCGAGGAGATCACCAACATACACAGTCTCTATGGAATCTATGACCTTATCATTGAGATGGAGGCCGATTCCATGGACAAGATCAAGGAGGTTGTGTTCAACAAGGTGCGCCGTCTCGACAACGTCAAGAGCACCATAACCCTTCTAACCTACGGGGAGCCACTCCACAACGAGTAGATCTCCCTCCCCTCCTTTTAATCACACCATGAAGAAGGTTGCATCCTCGTAATGTACTGTGAAGATCAGAGCCTAAAGTTGTCCGAGCCCCCTTCAACAGCATCTGGTTCTCACGATAATTCTGGCTCAATTTTGAACAACCTATATTTAAGACAGTCTGAATCCTGTTCTTGAAATGTCAGATTCAGGTATAGGCTTCGGAGGCTTCCTCCTCGGGCTGGGCGGGGGCTACTACCTCTTCCAGTACTTGGACTTTAGCTTCGATATCATAAGCTACCTCTTGATCCTAATGGGCATCGGGATAATTCTCGGAGCCTTGCTATCCAAGGGGGGGAAATCCCCGTTATCCGATGTGTTCGGAGGAGTCATCGGTGGGTTAATCTTTGCCGTTTTCTTGACACAGGGTTTTGGAATTATCGGTGATTTCACGAACCAGTGGGACGCTATCGGTTCAAACGTATACCGGGCGACAGAGACGGTCTCCTTGGAGGCACCTGTAGCAGTTGATGAACTAACTCTTAGTGTTGAGAACGTTAACGGGGCAATCGATGTATCAGATTGGAGCGGCGACACAGTGATGATAGAACTGGAGATTAGGGCCCAGGGAGACACCGACTCTGAGGCAGAGAGAAACCTCGACGAATTCGAGTACGCCCTACAGGACACGACTATCGGTGGCACCCAG
>JAUWLH010000030.1 GCA_030613835.1 Candidatus Bathyarchaeota archaeon
GTCTTCACGTCCTTTGACTGGGCCATGCTTGAGGAATACCGTGATCTGGACTCTGAGGCGAGGCTTGGCCCCTTGGCTCATGTCAACATATTCCGCGCTGCTAGGTTCGCGTCCAAGATCGACGCCTATTGTGTTAACCCCCTTCACCACCTCTGTTCAAGGAGCTTTGTCGGGAAGGCGCACAAGAGGGGACTCAAGGTCTACCCGTGGACCGTGAACGAGCTTAACGATATCGAGAAAATGAACAACGCCCGGGTCGACGGGATCATCAGCGATTTCCCTGAT
This sequence comes from Candidatus Bathyarchaeota archaeon, assembly GCA_030613835.1. Classification (GTDB taxonomy): domain Archaea; phylum Thermoproteota; class Bathyarchaeia; order TCS64; family TCS64; genus RBG-16-57-9. Next base: position 286 of record JAUWLH010000030.1, read on the forward strand.
CGCATCTAGTCCAGTTTCTTACGAAAACGGGTACCCGGGGTACTCACCTCTTGTTTTTTATCTCACCCCTACGAAGGAGTGAGCATAGTGAGTTAACATGGTTCTACCGGTCAAAGTATTCGAGATAAGGAGCCTGGAGGGAAACCCCATGACCAGTCTCACGGGTTGGAGGGAAGTGGAGGAAGTCGAGGGAGTGGATGATCTCGTGCTGGTCACCGAGATTCTTGAGATGGAGGAAAACGAGGGCGTAATAAAAGGTATCTTTGCCAAGGACTTTTACAAGGAGTTCACCTACCGGCGCAAGGTCATGGCCAGCCCCCAGACCGAGGAGGCCATCTTCTGGATATTGAAGTATGGCGAGAGGCATTTCTTGGGAGTGATGGCACCAAGTGTGGCCAGGGGCGTCAAGAAGATGCTGAGCAGCCACGTAGCGGTGGCCATCGGCAACATCCTCAACGCCGATGTGCGTGAGGCCAAGATCTCGGCCGAGACGCTCCAGAGGCTACACGAGAGCAACCCTCAGGCGACGAACCTCATCTGGTTCGATAACATTGACCTGCCAGGGGTGAACAAGCTATGCCTCGCAGGTCAGGGACTCGCTGACACAAGCATGTACAAGGAGTACATCGACCACGGCTTGATCTGGTACGTGGTGTTCACGAGCCAGCCAAAAGGGTACACAGTCGGTATCACGAGGAGCATTACCATAACCAACTTCAGTAAATGCACCGTTGACGAGTTCATCGAGTTCGTCAGGGACGACATACTGAAGCTGGTGGAAGCCTAACCTTTTACACATCTTTTCACAACTCTTCTCTATGCGACTCAGCATCACCACTGATATGTTCAACTACTCGTTTAACCCGGGGCTGGACGAGAAGCTCACCCTGTTCAAGAAGCACGGTTTTGATTTCATCCACTGGTGCGACAACTGGAACGACGACATCATCTATACGGGCGACCAGATGAAGGAACACGCGAAAGCGGTTTCAGACCATGGGCTCACCTGTTTGGATGTCCACGGCACAGCAACCAGTGAGTACAGTATCGATGCCCTCGATGATGCCGGGCACAAGGGCTACATCAAACTCCTTGAGAATCGGGTACGTTTCTGCAGCGAGGTAGGGGGTGACGCTGTCGTGGTGCACCCACCAAGGGTCTACGGGCCCAATCTTGAGAAACGGGTTCACAGGTCAAAGAAGGCGCTTGAGTCTGTGATGGCTCTCAGCCTGGACCTTGGCGTATCCCTGGCCATCGAGAATTGCAGTAGAGACGACCACCACACACTTGAGGACTATTTCACCCTCTACGAGCCAGAATTCATAAGTTTCTGCTACGACTCGGGCCACGCAAACATCAATAGAAACTTGGACTACCTGATGGGTTTCGGTGATAGACTTAAGGTGATCCATCTCCACGACAACAAGGGCACAGGTGATGACCACCAATATCCTGGGGGGGGGACCATAGACTGGGAGAATGTCTCGGGTTGGCTCAGGGGTTTGGACTATGACAAACCATGGAATCTGGAGGTGACCCACAATCCTAGACACTTCAAGGGCACCATGGATGAGTTCCTTGAGGTGACAAAAAAGTCCTCCCTCCTCTTCTAACCCACGTTTTCCGCACCTTTTTAATCAAACCACTGCGGTTTCCTTAGCATGGTCGATGAGATAGATGAGAGGATCATGGATCTCCTTGAGGAGGACGCCAGGATGACCTACGTCGAGATAGGCAAGATCGTGAGCCTCAGTGAGGGGGCGGTAAGGAACAGGATCCAGAGTCTCACAAGCACGGGGGTCATCAAGAGGTTCACCATCGAGAAATCCACGAGCCACGGGGTTAGGGCGGTCACCATGATAGCGGTGGACCCTTCGACTCCCACCTACGAGTTATCCAAGTCGGTGAGCGAGCTGGATGGCGTAGAGAGGGTCTACGAGGTCACAGGCGAGTACGATATCATGCTGGTGTCAAGCAGCGTCAACATCGACGGCATCAACCGGTGCATCGAAGACATCAGAAAAATCAAGGGCGTCGAGAAGACCAACACCATTATTGTATTACGCACCATCTAATGAGTCTCATGAGAGTCTACTTCGCAGGCAGCATCAGGGGTGAGGAACCTGACCGGGACTGGTTCCAGGAGCTCATCGGGCACATATCCAAGACGGACAAGGTCCTCACCGAGCACAGCTTTGATTTCAACTACGAGGACGAGATCAAAAAGGACGACAGGGAGATCTGGGAGACCGACATCAACTGGCTCCAGAGCGCGGACGCGGTCATCGGGGAGATAACCGCCCCCAGCCTAGGCGTCGGCTACGAGATAGGCAAAGCAGAGGAGTGGGGCAAGCCCATACTGCTACTGTATAGGAAGACCCCTGGAAAGAAGACCTCGGCCATGCTCAACGGCAGCAGCTTCAATGAGTTAATCACCTACAATGAAAAATATGAGGCCCTGCTAGCCATCGACGGATTCCTCGCCATGGTTAGAGCTCAATACCTAGAGCCTTGAGCTCGGCCTCGGCTATCAGGTGGACCCCGCCCGTCCAGTTTCCCTTCTCCCTGAGCTCTTTGTAGAGTTCAACCGCGTTCTCGGTCTCTCCATTGGCGAGGTACATGTTGGCGATGGCCTGTGCTGGAACCATGAACGATGCTCCTCCTTTGGCCCTGTACTTGTCAAGCAACTCATCTGGGGTAGTGTAGCCCTTGTACATGAGTAACGTGTCATAGTAGGCTCCCACCTCTACCAGCTTCATATCGGGCTCGATCTTCTCAAGGAGCTTGTCGGCCTCAGCCTTCTTGCCAAGCCTCATGAGCACCATGTAGAGCCAATGGCTGGTGGACACCTCGCTCTCGAAGACATCAATGTTTTTCATGCATTTCCTGTACGCCACCTCGGCCTTCTCGTGGTCCAGTGCGGCCACATATGTGAACCCCTGATGGTAGTAGACGTTCCAGTTGAAGCTAGAGACACCTAACTTGTCAGGGTTTGGGCCGCTGGCATAAACCTCGGGAATGTCCTCCTTTCCCTCAATGAGCTCAGCCGCCTTCAGGAAGTCAGCGATGGCCAGGTTCAACCTCCTTAGCAAAGCGAACCTGTGTCCCCTGAACCTGTAGAACTGAGGGTTGTCGGGCCATTTCTTGATGCCGATGCTGTAGAGTCCCGTTGACTCCATGAAGTTGCCAAGTATCTCGGTCTTCCTCGCGAACCAGAGGAGCTTCTCGGGGTCGTTTGGGTTAGCGACATAGTCTTCCTTTGCTTCAATGTAATCATTGTTGAGCTCCTTGATTTTTGCCTCGTATGCCTCTGGTTCCTCGGGTAGCCATAGCATTATGGGGCTCTTGTAGAGGGGCTCACCGTATAGGCTGTAGGTTTCAGGTTGCAGTGGAATCTTCATTGCGGCTTCTCCCGTATGCCTAGTATGTACCCGATATTAGAGTCTGGGTCGATCCTCGTCTCTATCCTGCCTGGCAGGGCAGCCAGAATGGGGTTCACGCCTGGCCCGTGCCCCGCGAAATCGCTCCAGCCATGGACGATGACGCCGATGGTTACCGAACCTTCGTACCTGCCCCTCCCCCAGGCATCGTAGTGGTTGTGGATGGCGATAATGTCCCCGAGCCTCAGTCCCGCTAGATTGAACTCCTCGTTGGTCTCGGGGCATGTGGACTGAATATCATAATCAACGGTTTCTACGTTTGGGTCGTAACCTATGCCAGCTCCAAGAATGTAACCAGGCAGCTCCGCAACAACGGGGACCACTAGCTTGCCGTCCTTGTCCTCTACACCGATCTTCTCAAGGAACTCTGGGCTGCACTTGTTTACCTTCACATCCTCGAAACCTTCGATCACGAGGCCCACGCCCTTTGACCTTATTTGAACCCTGTCGTCAAGGGTCAGCTTCTCCTTGACATCATCTGGAAACCACACCAAGTCATCGGCCCCTGCGTGCCTTCCAATGTACACTCCTCTTGAGCCCTTGGCGTCCCCTGAGACAACCTTGGCTGGGTTACCGATGCAAGCCAGTGAGGCCAAGGCGCAGTCGCTTGCACTGGGCTTGTCCCTTCCCTGAATTGTAACATCTGGCTCTACGTGGTCGGCATCAGCCCACATGTAGACTGGGTCACCGACTGTGGCAGAATAGTTGATGCTGGCGGTGCCTATGCTGTTCTTGGGCGTGCCGTCCCACGTGACGGTGAACCCGCGTCCGCTTGCCGGCTGCACGACACCCTCCACCGCCGTCTCGATGAGCCTATCCTTGTTGGTCTTGAGCATTACTCCAGCTCCAATATGTTCATCAGGTTGGCGTCCTTGGACTCAACGGGCTCAATCTTTCCATCGAGGTTGCTGAGGATAGTCGTCACCCCTATTCCCTGCCCGCTTATCTCGCTGGGGCCGCTGCAGATGATGCCAATTGTAGTCGCTCCTCTGTAGTAGTGGCGACCATAGTTGCTGCTCAGGTCCCTCAACGCGACGATGTCCCCGAACCTGAGCCCTTCCAGACCGTATTCCTTGACGTCAGGCGGGTAGCATGTCTGGATATCAATGTGGCTGCTGTGGGCCTGGGTTCCGTAACCCGCACCAACAATCTTTGCGGGGACCTCCAAGGCGACGGGTACCTTGAGTTTTCCATTCACATTCTCGATATCCATTCCCTCAATGAGCTCAGGGCTGCTGCTGTGTATCATCACGTCGTCATACCCATTGATCCTCAGCCCGGTGCACTTAGCCTTCACCTTGACCTTGTCACCGATGTTCAAGTTGTCTAGAGTACCGTCGTTGAAATGTACCAGCACGTGTTGGACGTTACCCGGGAGCCTGTACCCGTGTTTTCCGATGATGGTGCCGTAATCGCCCTTGGCGTCGCCGCTGGTGACCTGTACCCTATTCCCCACCCCCGTCTTCTGTCTGTAACCGTTCTTCTGGCCATCCTTACCCACGCCGTCGGTAGCTACCCCTGGCTCAGCCCTGTCCCCGTTGGCCCAGCCGAAGACCTCCATTCCCGTCTTGAGGTTGTAGTTGATACCGCCAACTCCGATGCACATCTTAGCCCTGCCATCCCACGTCGCCTGGTACGTCCTGACAACCTGCGCAGGGGCCACCTGACCCTGAAACGCGAGGGTCAAAAGCTTATCCTTGTTTGTCTTAATCATGCAGAAACCAAAGCTTACCGGGCTAATAACACCCGCGGGGGCTAGGTTATATACAGATCGTGTGATGAAGGATACGGTAAATCTTGTTAGCGCTCGTGGAACGGCATATTAAGTCATACGGCGGAGAGCCGAGGGTCTTCAAGGCCCCCGGCAGGGTGAACCTCATCGGCGAGCACACCGATTACAACGACGGCTACGTGTTGCCCACACCCATTGACAGTTTCCTCTGGGTCACCATCAGCCCCCGAGAGGACGATACCGTGAGACTTCAGGCCATGGACTTTGATGAGTGGGCCAAGCACAAGCTGTCCTCGATCAGCTACGACAAGGAACATCTTTGGGCCAACTACGTCCTTGGCGTCGCTCACTCCCTGATGAGGCGAGGATACCTCCTGAGGGGCTTCGATCTGAGCATCCACGGTGATGTACCCCTCGAGGCGGGGCTCAGCAGCAGCGCTGCCCTTGAGACCGCGGTGGTCCGTGCCCTCAACGAGACCTTCAGCCTGGACATTGACCCCGTCGAGATGGCCTACATCGGTAAGCAGTGTGAGAACGAGTTCCTCGGGGTCCAGTCGGGAATCATGGATCAGTTCGTCAGCGGCATGGGGGAGTACGGCAAGGCCCTATTTATCGACTGCAGGACCAACGAGCACAGCCTCCACAGCCTCGACCCAGATTATACCCTCGTTATCCTCAACACCATGGTGTCTAGGGAGGTAGCGGGCTCGGATTACAACGTCAGGAAATCCCAATGCGATGAGGCTGTGAGGATAATCAGTAAGGAACACCCCGAGGTCAAGGCGTTGAGGGATGTAGACGAGGAGATGCTCGTAGGGTCATGGGGCAAGCTTTCCGATGTGGTCGCCAGGAGGGCACGGCACGTGGTTACAGAGAACGGCCGGGTGCTTGATGCATTAAAAATGCTCTCCGAGGGTGATATGCACGGGTTCGGGGGCCTCATGTATGACAGCCACGACAGCCTCCGCCACGACTACGAGGTCTCATGCATGGAGCTTGATGTTCTTGTGGACTCGACCCTGTATCTCAATGGGGTCCTGGGCGCCAGGATGACCGGCGCGGGTTTCGGTGGCTGCACAGTGAACCTCGTTGAGAAAGATTACGTGGACGAGTTCATAGAACTCGTGTCAAAGAGATACTTCACAAGCACCGAGAAGAGGCTTGAGGCGTACCTGGTCTAGCTCTTTGGCCTCTGTACAATCTCAACGGTGTAGCCCTCAGGGTCCTCGCAGAAGAATATCCTGCCCTCGACCTCCCTGAGTTCAACCTCGCTTGTGTGCATCTTGACCCCGGCGTCCTTGAGCTTCTTGTAAAGTGCCCAGATGTCAGCGTCATCCTTCAACCCGATGCAGAGGATCACGGGTTTATCCTTCATCGCCATCATGAAGCCACTCCCTGACTGGACGACGCCGATAGCGTAATCATCGGTGACCCAGTAACGGGTCACCCAGTCGCTCTCATGCTCTTCCCTGAGCATCAGGAGGTCCCTGTAAAAGGGGGCCGCTGTCTTCAGGTCCTCGTAGTAGATGAAGGTATAGGATCGATCATAATCAGATGTCATAGGAAACCTATCCCAGATCATTGAGTTAAGCGGATCGATGCTCTGTGTCGCGAGGAGGGCTGTGTGTGGGAGTCTTATCGGGGGCAAACGTATGGGCCGTGAAGCAGATAGCGTCGAAGCTCTGCGAGGACAAAGACGTCGTCACTGTGCTACCTGATACCGGTCAGAGGTACCTGAACGACATCTACTGGAACTACTGAAAGGGGCTTTAACCCCAGTACTCTTCCACGTAATCGGTGACTTTCATGAACTCCACGTCAGGAAACTTGAGGGCGTACTCTATGATACCTTTTAGGCACAGCAACCGCGAGGGGCGACCTGTAACTTGGGGGTGGTTTGTGAGGCAGTACATACCCCTGTCCTTGTACCTTGCTTCGAACTCGATCTCCCATACATCAACTGTCTCGGCCACCGTGGCCCCCCAGTCGAAATAGAAGGTCCAGTCGTCGAGGTTGTACGCAACCGGTATCTCAAGGAGATTGGACTCCTCACCATCTACCTCATTCCAGAAGCTATTCTCAGCTCCCATGTAATCGCTGTTCCACTTGAAGCCCAGCTCCTGAAGGTTCTTGTGGGTGCGCTCACTGGGCCTCCACCTGGGGGTTCTGTGACCGACAATGGGCATCCCGTACACGTCCTCTAATATCTCCCTGCTCTTGATGATGTGCTCTCTCTCAATCTCGGGCTCTAACGCGTTGTAGCCCCTGTGGGTATACCCGTGGCAGGCAAGCTCGTGTCCCCTGCTCACTATCTCCTCCACAGCCTCGGGGTACCGTTCCGCTGTCTGTCCAACGACGCAGAAGGTGCCTTTGATCTCGTACTGGTCAAGGAGGTCCATGATCCTGTACACGCCCTTCCTAGGACCGTAACCCCCCTGGGTCACGTAGTATGGAATCCCTGGATGCATCTCCTCGAAGGCGGTCTCGCCGTCGAGGTCAAACGTGAGTAATACCGGAAATGGCTTCAATTCAATCCATTAGGGATGCGGGTACTTGACTAAAATCACTTGCTAGAAAGAAAAAAGAAGTTACTTCTTTTGCACCGCACGCTTGGCCATGTAATCCTTGTCAGCTTTCGCCCTGCTCAATGGGAATGCGATGTACATCTGGGGCATGATATCCAGGATGTTGGGGCTGTCACTTGCCAAGAACACCACCGATGTGTCTGCTCCTAGATGGCTGCCCGCTATACTGATGACCCGGTCCCCCGGCATGACCTGGCCCGCATCACATGCCTTTGCCACGATCTCCACGTTGACCTTGACCTTCTGGCTGATGAGGGTCTGGCAGACTATACTCATGGGGCTGTGCCCCAGCTTCTGCCTCCTCCTGATGCTGTTGGTCACCACGTCAGTGCCTAGGTTGATGACCCCACCTAGCTCCTCAATCCTCTCCCAGTTCTCCGGCTTGAACTGCTGCACCTTGGGCACTGGGAAACCCATCTGGTGCCCCACCACGATGACCTGGATGCCCGTGTCCTTGAACATCTCTGCCGCCTTGACCCCTGTGACGCCCCTGTTGGAGGCCACGATAACGGTCTTGATATCGAGCTCCTTCGCTGCCTTCAAGCTGGCCTTGAGGGTCTCGTCGGTGTACTGTTCTCCGCCCTCCTCGAAGTAGATTGTCTCTCGCTTGATCATAAAATCGTTCAAGACATGGATTATGATTGATATAAAACATCCTAACCGTCGAAGGGTTGATCATACTGCCTTCCCGCACATCTCTGTAATCGAATATTCTTCATCTTCTCCCCTATTGGACGCCTGCTCTTCTTTTCCTCATTCAGTTTTTATATGACCCTTTGGAATGTTTTTCCAACATGTTGGTCGATGACAAGGATCGCCAGATACTTAGGCTTCTCCAGGAGGACATGACGAAATCATACAAGGCCATCGCGGGCGAGCTTGGGATACCCGTCACGACCGTCTACAATCGGGTAAAGAAGATGGAGGAGAACGAGGTCATCCTCGGGTACAAGCCCATACTTGACGCCGTAAAGCTTGGGTTACCTACGACCAGCTTCCTCCTCATCACCATGAGGTTCAAGGACCCAAAGAACAACCCACTGAACATCAACGCAATCGCCACAAAGATAGCCTCCTACGAGAACGTGCAGGAGGTTCACATAGTCGCCGGCGACTGGGACATATTGGTCAAGCTGAAGACTTACAACGTCCAGGAGATTGGGGACTTCATCAACAAGAAGCTACGTTACATCGAGGGAGTTGAGAAATGCCTCAGCAGCATCGCGTTCAGCACACAGAAAGAGACACTAGATATTCCCATCTAGGGCTTACCCGCTTTTACGCTCCACATCTGCGGCAGGGGGTCCCCCGGGATCCTCCAGTACCACTCGTCCTGCTTCTCGGCTTTCTGCACGTACTGCCAGGGCAGTTGGGGGTACTCGCCGATCTCCTCTATGATCAGCCCCGCCTTGATGAGGCTGTTGATAATATCGCTGACGGTGTGCTGCCACTCGTAGCTCTTCTTGTTGGTCACCTTCGCCTTCTCGTCGGCGTATGTGCCGTCCTGCTCCCATGTCAATGGCTCCTTTGTGTGCCAGTACTTGTACTTGACCCGGATTTCCTCGGACTCATCATCGAAGACCCACATCATGGGGTGGCTCTCAACCAGCAGGAACGTGCCACCCAGTTTCAGGTAGTGGGCGATTATCCTGCCCCACTCCTCGATGTCATGGAGCCAGCAGAGGACACCTATGCTTGTGAAAACGATGTCAAACTTGCCGTCAAGGTTGTCCCTGAGGTCGTAGACGTTGCTTTGTATGAACTTGGTGTCCGTGCCCGCCTTTTTCGCTATCTCACGGGCCAGCTCGATGGCCGTGTCGCTGAAGTCTACCCCTGTGGCCTTTGCTCCTAGACGAGACCAGCTGATGGTGTCCATGCCGAAGTGGCACTGGAGATGAAGCAGGCTCTTGCCAGAGACATCACCTAGGATGTCCAGTTCAACATGGTGGAGGCTGTTCTTGCCAGCTAGGAATCCCTCGATATCATACTCCTTGGACTCGGCGTGTATTCCCACTAGCTCGTTCCACCGTTTCTTGTTGGTCTCGTAATAAGCGCTCATTCTAATCCCCCTTGAATCCTCAGACACAGAGAAAAAGGGTGCCCCGAATACCATTTAACCTCTGAGCGTCTCCATTTTATTGGTAACTTTGATTGATTTCAAGCAGATCGAGGAGAACCTGAACAGCAGCATCATCAGCGATGTCCTTGACGGCATGGGTATCATGGGCCAGGCAATGAGCTACGAGATAAGACCAATGCACGACGACATGGGCCTCATCGGGTACGCTGCCACCATGCTAATGGCTGACCAGTACGATTACGAGAAGGACACATTCAGCCTCCAATTCCAAGCCATCGACGCCCTCAAGGAGGGGGAGGTCATGATGGTGGCCGCCAAGGGCACCAAGAGGGCAGCCCTCTGGGGGGAGCTGTTGAGTACAGCTGCTAGGTACAGGGGAGCGAGGGGTGTCATAATAGATGGCCTGGCACGTGATATCAAGCTCATCCGGGAGATGGGGTTCCCCGTGTTCGCCCTGGGTGTCAACCCCATCAGTAGCAAGGGCAGGGTCATCGCGGTGGACTATGCCTGCCCCGTGGAGATATGCGGGGTGCTGGTTCACCCGGGAGACCTTGTGGTAGCCGACATTGATGGAGTTGTAATCGTGCCCAAGGACCTCATCGATGATGTAATCGAGAAAGCCCTCGATATCGCGGCAAGTGAGTCTCGTACCCGTGATGATCTCAAAAAAGGCGTAGGGCTGTACGATGTGTTTAAGAAATACGGGACTATCTAATCCCTTCAAGAACTTTTTATTCCTCGGGAACGCCACGAACTCCCTGAACATCAACATATTTCATCCTTACCACCGTTAACCAGTTAACCTTGGATGACTTGTATTCGATATGAAACGGTCCGAGCTCCTGAACCTGATCGTGGAAAGGATCATCCGTGAACACGGGGACCAGCCCTACATAGTGGCCATTGACGGCGTTGACGCCGCCGGTAAATCAATGCTGGCGGGAGAGTTAGCCGAGGAACTCAGGGATCGGGGGATTCTGGTCTCTGAGGCATCAGTAGACGGCTACCACAACCCCCGAGCTGTCAGGATAGTAAGGGGGCGCGATAGTCCTGAAGGGTTTTACAGGGACTCGTTTAACCTTGAATCTCTTAGGAAGAACCTCCTGAAACCGTTCAGGGCTGGTGGTGAGTACAGGCTCCACATGTTCGATCATAGGGTGGACAGCTCCGACCCGTCGATGCTCTACGAGTTCAAACCTGGCACCGTGCTTGTCTTCGACGGCGTCTTCTCCCTCCGCCCCGAGCTGAGACGTTACTGGGACCTGACTATCTACCTCTCAATCACCGAGGAGGAGTCACTGAGAAGGGGGGTGGAGCGGGATCCCGGTGATAAGGAGGGATTGAGCAGGCGCTACAAGGCTCGTTACATACCGGGCCAACGCTTGTACAAAGCGGAAGCCAAGCCCGAGGCGTTCGCAGACATCATCGTTGACAACAACGACCCGTCTAACCCAAAACAAGAATAGAGGCTACCTGTGGGAGGGGATGGGGTGCCAAATGCAAGGCGATTACACCTTTTTTCCATAAAAGAGGCATTAAAATATCCTATTATTGAAAAGTGACGAAAAGCGTCATGGTAGCTAAGTTTAGGGTACGAAAACGTGTATGGTAGCCGGAGCAAGTTAACATTCACCAAAAGATTGGTGCAGGATTCCCTCCCTGTCCCTGTGCTTACACTGAGATATTGACTGGTTTGATGATTTTTTTTCTCGAATATTCGTAGAATAACGTTGGATGAGAGAAATCAAAGAAAATCCGAACCCTCTGTAATTCCCCGGGATTACGCGAGTCCTATG
>JAUWLH010000218.1 GCA_030613835.1 Candidatus Bathyarchaeota archaeon
TTCCCCTGAGGTCACCCCGTTTCTTCGATCCCAGCCGCCCTGTCCTCAGTGCCTCCTCGGTGCGGGCCCAGCCGTAGCTCTCCACTACAATTGCATCCCCGTCAATGGCCTCCAGCGTCCAGTCGATGATCTCGGCCTCTGTGAAGCAGACGCTGGTCCCCCAGTTGGGCTTGATGATCACAGGGGGCTTGAGGTCTAGTCTTCCCACGAGCTCGATGAAATCCTCCCTCGTGGCTGGTTGCTTGAAGCGGATGCTCATGTATACCCCGTGTGGGATTCGGTGTATATTTGATGTGTTCTATATTTGTATAATATATCTGTGATCTAGAGTGAAAGTAGATACCTCGACTCCATAAAATGTATTATAAAAATATGAAATGACTAGGACATGAGTATAGTTGGACCTAGGTCAGGGCGTGTTGGACTCCTAGTTACACTAATGCTGATGTTAAGTATCATCATGTTCGTGGGCACCCTTTTCTGGCTCATCACTGACACGAGTTTAATCGTAGCGAACCCGAGATCAAGTCTTTTCAAACCAGCGCCGGCACCCATTGACAGCCCCAGAACATTGAACAAAACTATCGCAACATTAGAGAACAGCGGTTGCATGGTCGTTTATTATACAAAAGAGTACGCCGGTGGATACGAGCAGGTGTCGTATGAGGTCTTCATACAGGAGGCCGTGGCCGCAAGGATCGCTTTCAGGGTTGATAACAAGGAGAATGAAATGGTACTACTTGTCGAGGCGCAGGGTAAAACACTGGAGTGGGTACCGGAGGGTTAAGCTACTTTACAGGATACACCAGTTTGAACCTTTCGAGGATTACTTCCATGTCCCTATTGAACTCGAAGCCCAAGGCTTCGCCGCGCCTCTTGTAGTACTTGTCGTGCTCCCTGAAATAGCTCTTAAGGGTCCTGTCATCCTCGCCCTCCCAGTAGGCATGGTCGGCGTCAACATCCCTGTACTTTACATTCCTTGTGCTGATAGACTTGATGACCGCTGCCAGTTTGTCCTTACCGTCAAGTATGATGTTGAACTCGCCAACTTTGGGTTCCAGCCAGTCCTCAAGCTCTGTTTCAATGCACAGGGATGTACTTGTACGCTTGATGCCGCTCAGCATATAGCCAAATAGCTCATCGATGAGCTCAGGGTTATCTCCGAATCCCCACGCATCCGCGAAACTGCCCGTGATGCCCGTCTCGTCCTTCACCTTCAGCCAGAAATCAAGAATTTCCTTTGAATGTGACATGCTCTATACAATAGATTTGTACTTATCATAGCGAGGATTAAGGCAGTTCCTAAGGGTTCCAAGTTCTGAAAGCAGTACTTGTCGACTTTATAACTGTGGGTAGAACGTGAATACCTAAAAGGCCCCGCATGTTTTCATGTGATATGAGCAGCGTAGCTTTGGTCAAGGGCGAGAGAAGCCTTGAATCAGTTTACAGGGCACTCGATCTGATTCCTTACCAGGATGCCTTCAATGACTGGGACAGGGTCCTCATCAAGGTCAACTTCATCACCACAAAGGACTGGAGTACGGGGGCGACCACGGACCCCGTCATGGTTGAGGCACTGGTGAACCGCCTCAGGGACATGGGAAAAGAGGTAATCATCGTTGAGTCGGACGCCCAGACCACTAACGCTGACAAAGCGTGGGTCGCTAGCGGCATGGACGAGATGGGAAAGAGGCTTGACGTGCCCTTCGTCAACATGAGGCACGTGGACGAGAAGGTGGAGCTCGAGGTCAAGGGCGGTCGCGTGTTAAAGAAGATCAAGGTGGCCAAGATCGCAACAGAGTCGGCCCTAGTCTCAGCGGCCAAGCTCAAGACACACATGAGCACCAACGTCACCCTGGGCATGAAGAACATGTTCGGAATGCTAACAACAAAGTTCAAGGGAAAGTACCACCTTAGGGGCATGGATAAGGTGGTTCATGACATAGCGGTGACACTGCCGCCCCAGCTCACCGTCATAGACGGGTTCGTGGCTATGGAGGGAAGGGGGCCCGTACACGGGAAGCCTGTGCAGATGGACACGATAATCGCCAGCACCGACGTGGTGGGGGCAGACGCCACGGCCTCAAGGATCATGGGCTTCAACCCTGAGCGCATCGACCACATCAGGTGGGCCGACGAGAGCGGGCTTGGAACAATGAACCCGGAAGTGGTTGGTGACTCCATTGAGTCCGTGAAACGGATATTCGAGAGGACCCGCTAGTTTTCTCCTTCAGAAAATGCACTGAATCTATGGGTCAGAGAATATTATTTCTCGTTATGACGGGTTATTTGAAACACAAAGGGGGGAGGATTACTCCTCGATGATCTCCACGTTGGCCCTGGGTACAGTCACGACCTCACCGCCGTCAAGCTCGATGCGGATCACCCGGACCGCGCTCTCGGACTCAAGCCGCTGAAGTTCCACTGGCAGGCTGTGAACCACGCCGATGGCCCCAAAGTAGGGCTGCCTGATGATCCTGATGGGCGTACCGGAAACCATTCCCTGTGAGACACTCTCCCCCTCGTCCTCCTCTGCGATATTGTGGGGGATGATTATCTCAGGTCTCAGGACTCCTGCTCTGATCTGGGTTGTCCCATTGACGGATGCCCTGAAGCCATCAAACTCCTTGAGTAGATCGAATGTCCTCAGGCTCATGTTCATCCTGCCGAATCCCTCGGTGATGATAAGAGTGAGGCCGAGCTCCTCCTGGCCTGTGATTGCTACGCCGATCTCCTCGCCCGTGAAGGTGATTAAATCGTCGTGGCGGACACCTCCGCTCACGATTGCCGCTACCCCTACCTCGACGGCTTTCCTCAGGGCGTCAAGGGTAACCATGTTACCGCTGATTAGCACCTTGTCGTTATGCTCCTCGGTGATCATGTCAGCCTCCAGGGTCTGATCGTTGCCGGACACGATGACATGTATGTCGCCGTGGATCTCCCCACCGATGCCGAAGATGCCCTGGATGAACGCCGCGTTGGTCTCGATAATGGCGCCCTCCCTGGGCATCACCTCGATGACCTTACCCGGGATATAGGCGTCTATCTCGACCGGTATAGGGGCTCCCCTAAGGATGAGCTGCCCAGTTACATCGCTGTAACTCTCTATCGTACCTGTTACAGGCGTCTTGATATCCTTCTTGATTAGACCCCAAAGCGCGCTGTAGAAAGCGATGGTCTCTCCCTTCTCCACCACATCGCCGATCTGCTTTGTCATGAATTTTTGGCAGTCCTCGGGCTCAAGGCCCAGCTGCATCGCCAGCTTGAGGATCTCAGGGTCCCCGCTGATCTCGGTCTTTGCAACGATATCATCGTAGTTGACCACGTCGCCT
>JAUWLH010000058.1 GCA_030613835.1 Candidatus Bathyarchaeota archaeon
GGACAAGATGCTTGAGCAGACCAAGGGCAGCTTCATCTACGCTGTGCAGCTTGCCGAGGTCCTGGCCGAGGAGATCCTCAGCTTCCGTGAGGCGTACAAGGTAACCGCGGGCGTCGTGGCCAACCTGGTCGAGGACGGCAGAACCCTTGAAGACCTGACGGCTGAGGACGTCCAGAAAGTGGCCAAGGAGATGTTCGGCAAGGACATCAAGGTCAGCAGCGGCATCGCGGCCAAGGTGAGCGATCCAATGAAGGCCCTCAACAACCTGAGGAGTCCGGGCAGCCCACACCCAGCCGAGACCGCCATGGCCGTGGAGAACAGGATGGAGCTCAGGGAGCGCTACTGGAAGGAGCTTGACTTCCTTAAGATCAAGCTGGTAATGGCGGCGGACAACCTGAAGAACGCCATCGCCAAATACACAGCCTAAATACCTTTTAGAGAGGTATACTCTCTACTTTTCTGACTCTATTTGAAAAGAATCTACCTTGTTGCAGGCATCATTCTCATTTTTAGCGCGACCTATGCTATCGAGTACTATGCTAACTCCCAGTTCTCCACCCAAGAACTCGTTGTTTCCGGTATCTCGGGTTACGAAAGGGGCGTTGTCCAGACTTTCAATTACCTTAAGGAGGACGAACCGGTCGGGACCTACTCATACACGGTGGACGAATCAGGCGATAGCTTCATTATGACAAGCGAGACCATTGTCACATCCGGGGGACGGGATCTTGCGCTGGAGACCGTTTATACCTTCGACAACTCGTACTCGCCTGAATATTATGCTCTAACCGTAACTGGCAACGGAGAGGTAACCGAGATGGTAACAATGGTATCGAACGGAAACATCACCACATCCGTTACCTTTGAAGGCGTGACGGTGAACTTCACGGACGAGTACGTCGACGGTATGTTCCTGATAGAGATCAACATGCCCGGTTTCTGGGAGGTTCTCTTTAACTCATTTGAGCTTGAGCGAGGCGTAAAGTACACCGCGAGCATATACATACCCCAAGCGGCGATGGTCTTCGATGTGGATCTCGTGGTAAGTAAACAGGACCAGTTGATATGGGTTGGCGATGAAAGACTGGAATGCACAGTGATCGGGGAAGCAGACCTGGGACTCAGCTTCTATATGTACGAGGGCGAGCTGGTGGAGATGAGAAGCGAGAACCAGGGCACAGCCCTGCAAAAGGTACTGAACTAGGCCCTCATTGCCAGGGCTAAAGCCCCAATCAGAACAGCGTCCTCTCCGAGGGGCGTCACCATTATCTCAGGCTTTCTGTTGATAAGGTGTTTATCGATGTTTTCGCGTATCGGGTCTAAGACCAGCCTAGGGTTGTTGAGGGCGATGGACCCGCCTACGGTTATGAGCTCGGGGTCGAAAACATTCGTAATGTTGGCAAATCCTACCGCGTTGATTCTCCCGATCTCGGCTACCACGCCCAGCGCGACCTCGTCGCCCTGTTTTGCGGCATCGTAGATGGTCTTGGATGTTAACAGGTCAAGGTCTCCGCCAGTTAGGTCCGCTATCAGGCTTCTCCTCCAGCTTAATTTCATCAGCTTCTTGGCATACTTTGGAATGTTGCTGCCGCTGGCGTATGCCTCCCAGTGACCGTAGCTCCCGCACCCGCACTTGATATCAGAGTATGGGTCAATTGTGATGTGTCCGATCTCGGGGGCGTTCCCGTCCTTCCCCTTGAGAAGATGGTTGTCGACGATGGCTCCCCCGCCAAGGCCGGTGCTGATGGTGACGTAGACGAGGTTGCTGTACCCTTTTCCCGCTCCGAACCTCTGTTCCCCCAGCACGGCCGCGGCGCAGTCGTTTACTAAGCTAGCCTTGACACTGAAATGTTCCTTCAGGGGTTGAGATATAGGAATGTGGTTGAAGGGGTAGTTGGGAGTGTTCGTGATCTCCCCTTTACCCATGTCGATGGGTCCGATGCTTCCGATCCCGATTGTCTCGGGGGGTCCCTCCATTACCCTCTCTATCAGGCGGATGATCTGATGGGATACCCCGCTCGCGCCCTTTCCGGTCTCTGTCAGCTCGGATACCTTTTCGTGAAGGCCATCAATGCCTCCAGTGGCGACCCTGACGTTGGTTGCTCCGATATCAACGGCGATGTAACTCAAAGTAAGAAAGAAGGGTCGGTTGAGAAGAAAAGTCTATTTCTCAACAATCTTGGTTTTTAGGTAGCCGACGCCCTCGATCCAGGCTTTCAGCTGGTCTCCCGGTTTCAGGAACAGCTTAGGGTCTGTCTTGCCGTCAATCCTGGGCGTCTGATCCATGGCGGTGCCACTGCATGTACCGCCGCAGATCATGTCCCCTGGGTAGAAGGCGACGTCCTTGCTGAGCCATGCGAGCCACCACTCGTAACGCCTGATGATGCTGGACATGGAGCCGTCCTGTCGTAGCTCGTCGTTGACCCACTGCTTCATGCCTAACACGTACGGGTCTGGGATCTCATCCTTGGTCACTATGCATGGCCCCATGGGTGCGCTTCCGTCAAAGTTCTTGGCGAAGAAGAAGCCGTCTGGTCCCCCCCCGAAGCCCATATCCCTGATGGATAGGTCGTTGACGATGGTGTAGCCGTAGATGTAGGTCATGCCGTCCTCTTCCTTTGTGTCCTTGGCGTACTTGCCTAGGACAGCGGCCAGCTCGACCTCATAGTCCATCCTCTTGGTCTTGGCCGGGTACGGAGTCTCCCCGTCTGGGTCCCTGACGAAGCCGCTTTGCTTCCAGAACCCCCATGTCCTGTACTCGTTCTTCTCCACCTTGGCCTTGAGCTCCTCCAGGGTCGTGGTGTCCCCTCTCATCATTTTGTACGCGTCGATGCTGTGGTCATAAAAGTTTGCTCCCGCCATGGCGATCTTGTTTCCCTTGCTTGGCAGGGGGGCTCTGAGCCTGTACTCGCCCTTATTCCAGGCAAGTTTCTCTCCCTTGGGGCCGCAACATGCCCCCGCCTTGACGTGATCAATGGCCTTCTGGGCCTTTTCAAGTCCCGCGTCACCCTCCTTGATGAACGCGAGGAGGCAGCTCGGCACCTTGGCGTCCGCCTTTCTCTGGGGGTTTGAAACGCCTTTACTCTTCTTGTAGGCGGCGAAGGCGTAGTTGAGGTCGATTACGTTTTCATCGACGAGGGCCCCTAGTCTACCCTCGTTGTACTTGACTAGCTTCATTAGAATCAAGATATGGATACCGTTTTCGGATTTAAATTATCTCAAAAACCTGATTCATAGTTGTAGCCGCGTAATTGTTGAATTTATCGTTTTCACTGATCTTGAGAATGAGTGCTGCCCCGTCTTTTAATCTCTTTTCTCTTTTTGTTGTCAATTATCCAATTTGTGTTTAGGCTTCTGCTCGTGTAAAGCTTATATCTCCATGTAATCCACACATTTGATTATGTTAGGCACGATTCTAGCGTTCATTCCGTTTGTAGTCACTCTGACTGCAATACTGAAGTTTAAGATGAAGACCCACAAGGCTGGATTTATGGGGACCATTATTACGTGGATCATCGCTATAGTATACAGCAAGACATCCATCTCGTTGCTCTTTGCCGCATGGATCTACGGCATTCTCGTTCCTATGAGCTATACATTCGCGGGCTTTGCGGCGTGGTACATGACATATCATATGATCTTCCACGGCTGCTTCGATGATATTCAGGAGGGCATAAAACGCATGAAGGGTGGCCTGGTGTTCAAGACCTTCTTCCTCTGCTTCGGCATGGGGATTATGATGCTCTCATCGGGGGCCGGGTTCACCTGGTTGGCCGTTGTTCTGAACGATATGGGTATCTCGCCTTGGGCTGTAAGTATTCTGATCGAGGGGTCTGCTGACCCGCTTACCCAGTACGCATACTACGCCACCCCTGTGGTTGTGCCTACCCTTCTCTACGGTGAGCAGTTCGGGTTCACACTGGCTGACTTAATGCCTATGTTCAACCGTTTCTTCTGGGTCACGATTCCCGGCTTTGCTCTGGCGATGCTCTGGGTTCTGAAGGAGGACGGTCACAAGGTCAGTCGCCGTGACGCGGTGATTGTTTTTATCTACGGTCTTATTCTGGCCGGCGTGGTAAACATTCTGAACCTTACAGTCGATATCATGGCTGTAGGTATCCTAGCAGGTGCCCTCGGTATGGCCCTCCTGTATGGTGCACAGAGGCTTGGGCTTTTTTCGGCCTCAGAGGATCTATCTGAGCAATACGAGCCAATGTCTGAGGAACAAACCAGTCGCTTCAAGAGGGCTATTGCTCCTCTGGTGATTGTCTCTGTCCTTGCTGGTCTGTGGGGATCCTTCGGTAAGCCCATAGAGAAAGCTTTGGGTGTGATCAGGATACCAATAATCGCGGATCAGTCCGTTCCCTTCAAGGTTATGCAACCAGCAGTGTGGCCCTTCGTGACTATTCTTATCATGTTCACTTTCCTGAAGATCTCAAAGGAGAGCCATAGCTACACTATGAAGCTAATAAAGGACAGGTGGATTATCACCCAGGTCGCGAACTGGATGTTCGCGGGCATGGTGTTCACCTACTTCTGGAGCGGCAAAGTGATTGTGGACGGAGTTCTTACTCTGCCACCTGAGAACGCGCATCTTAACCTCATGAACAGCTTGGCTACCTTCGCCACTAGCTGGGGTTTACACCCTTACATGGTGATGGTACCTTTCATGTCCATGTTCGCGACAACCCTTCTGGGCTCTGAGCTCACCTCGACGACGTTCTTCACGCCGTTCCATTTTGCGGCCTCCAAGGCGCTGGGATGGGCTAAACCGACTGCGTTTATGGTAGGTCACGTGGTTGCTAACATCGGCATCACGGATATCAGGAAGCTGATGAAGAATGTGGCGCTGATAGGTGCCTACGGGGAGGAGTACAAGGCCCTAAGGAAGACTTTCGTTATTGGGCTGATTATCACGGCGGCAACGATTATCCCGCTACTGAGCTTCCTCTGGTGGCCGTAGCCACTCTTTTTGTATCAAGTAACCTGTCATAACAAGAAAATTTTTTTTATTAACCGGGGATCAAACGGTGTCTTGTGTTAAGTGACATGCAATAACATGAAAAAATGTTTTTTATGGGATAACCCTGTCTATTCGCTTGCAGAACTCTTCGAGATGGATTAGAATATCATCGCTGGCGAGGCTGTAGTATCGCCTTCTTCCGTCCCTCCGAGCCTTGAGTAGCCCGAGATCTTGGAGCGTGAGTAAGTGGATTGAAACGGTGGGCTGGAGTATGTCGAAGAAGGGCAGGAGCTCCGAGACGCATCTCTCTCTGTCCATAAGCAGGTAGAGCAGCTTGAGCCTGTTCCTGTCGCCCAGGGCCTTGAATATCTCTGAATGCCTTTTAAGGTCGTCCCCCGTGATCGTCGCCTCGATTGCCTCATATGTATTGATTGCCTCGTTGGTTATCACTCGCACTCACTCCGGGTAATGTAGCAAACTCATGTTCACAGGACAAAATGGTATGTATGTAGGCGGTCTCCACAACAAGTTAGATGGATCTGATGAGGTTCGGCAGCTCGGATATTGTCCTCACGGTGCAGCCTTTCCACTCGCCTGTGCCCTCATTATCAACCCAGACCGCTTTCAATTCCGCGTTGATGGCTCCCTTGATGTCCGCCTTAATGCTATCCCCAATCATCACCGCCTCTGACGCCTCCACATCGAGCAGGCTCAGGGTGTGCTGAAATATCCTCGGGTCAGGCTTTGGTATCCCGATATCGTAGCTGCATACCATAACATCGAACCACCTGCCATAGCCCTTGTCCCTGAGTACCTGCCTAGGCGCCTCAAGCCAGGCGTTTGACAGCAACGCGAGTTTATAGTTCTCCGAGAGGGACGAAAGGAGTGTCTCAAGGTCGGCGAGCCACTCGGTCTCGCTTGACTCGTAGACATACATCTCAAGCTCATCCGTGATGTCCCTGCCAGTGGAGTGTCCCAGTATCCCAAGGGCATGGTTGAAGAACTCGTGGCTGTCAACCTCCTTTCCTTCCATGTGGATGGTCCTCCTCCACTCGACGGTGTCCATAACCGCGTTCTGGAAATCAATAGCCTTGACATCAACGTCATCAATAGATAGGCGATCAACTGCCTTCTCTGATACGATGTCCCAAGGGGTCTTGGATTCGGCCAGTGTCCCCCCGTAATCGAATATAACGGCCTTGATCATTTGGTCAAAACACGCTCGCCGAGAATATAACCCATCCCCAGTTACATTTTAAGTATCTTGAACATGAGGAACGCGTCATGCTCCTCTCCCCTAGATGTCTCTCTTATTGTACTTATCTGCTGGAAGCCAAATTTCCTGAACAGCCTCACCGCTTTCCTGTTCTCTGCGGCGACCTGCAGATTGATCGTATGAAGGTCCTGCCTGGTGGCATCTCTCATGAGGGCTATCATCATCACTGTCCCAAGTCCGACGCCGTGATAGTCCTGGTGCACGTGGACGTTGAGCTCCCCGTTCATCTTCTCGGAGTCCTTCTTGATCTCGCCGTGGCCTATTATCTTGTTATCATGTTCAGTGACTAGGCTGATGTAATAGTCCGGGAACTGGATGATCTGCTCAATCTCCTCATCTTTGGGAGCCTTTGTCCACCTCAACGCGCTATCGGACATGGAGTCATACAACTGTACAAGCTGCTCCTTATCCGATGGCTGAAGGGGGCGTAAGTGGACTTCCCTCCCATCATTTAGGGTGTACGTCTTGTGCTCCATACCAGTACCGTTAAGGTTCAGTGATGGTATAACTGTTTTGAGTAGCTTTAATCGCGGATATGGGGAACTAAAATTGGTTAGAGCTTTTTCAGATCCTCTATGAACTCGGCGGCCTCATCGACGAGAGTGTCAACGAGTGTCCCACCCTTTTCCTCCGTGGCGATGGTCGGGTCACCTATGTTCCCAATCACCGAGACCTCGTCCATCATACTGGCTGTGCTGAACGAACCACCATACTTCTTCATGATCTCGGATCTGCTGTCGAGTGGACTCCATTTCTCGGCTTTCTCCATGAGTACTCTCTGACCCAGGTACAGGGATGTACTGGTCTCCTCCTCGCAGGTATGACCACCGCCCTTTTGCTCGATGAGGTGGATGACGCTCCTGCCGAAACCTGCATTGGCGTGCCATGCTGGTATATTGTAGACGATCTTTCCCGTCTCCTCCCTGATCTACCTGATGGCCTTGGTAATAGCCCCATTATTACCGCCGTGACCGTTGATGATGACTATATTGTTGAACCCTTGGTGCAGGAGGCTCATACAGACCTCCTTGTAGATAGTAATGAGCGTGTCCAGTGTCAATGTGATGCTACTCTTAACGTGCGAGATTCACGTCGAAGAGACCCCATTGCACATCATATGAGCAATTAACTGGGTGTATTCCTCTACAATCCTTTAACGGTCTTTTTACCGTCCTTACCCGTGATAACCATTTTCCTTTTCCTGCTCCTAGGCGGAGGATAGAAAATGAACCTCTCAGGGTGGTCACTCAGTTCCCGTAGCTGCCGCTCCCTCTTCCTCTGGCCCCTACGACCACAGAAACCTATACCGGTGACCATCTCAACAAGAAATTGGGTGATCCAATATAGGGTTTATGCAACAATCCCGAGCGGAGAGGCATTGACATCGAAAAAGCACGGACAATGCTGGGTCCGGGAAACAGGGAATCAGTAAATATCTTTAAGAGGACACAGCCTCGACGAGTTTCACTATTATCAGCGACAAGGACGGTTTTCCCCCTCCTCCTTGGTAACCATTCTTGTGAGAGGCATATTCCTGGCAACATAATAGGACGCCGTCCTATGTGGCCATGATCCGTGAGCCTCCTTTATCCATCTTGTTTTGTTGTTCCCGTTTTCCCTCTCATGAGTCATTGAAAAAAGTGAATATGTCGTAACCAAACCGTGTAGGAGATCTGATCCGAACCGGATGGAGTGAGGACAAGTACACCCAAAAAAAGCTGTCGGTATTACCCAGATTGTCTCATCGCATCGTTTCCCACTCGGTGCGAATACATCGCACGAAGAACACAAAAAAATTCCCAAAGTTACTGGCCACTTACCGAAAAGACCCAATGTACCCTATAACAGATGAATGGTGGGCCTGGGAGGATTCATACCCATAAAGGTTCAGAACCAATAATTGAATTACGGTCTAAGCAAATCCACCTGTATTAAGATGCGGGGGGAGGGATTCGAACCCAGATTACTAGTATATCTGACCATAAAATACCGAGAATAAAATTCTACTAAACGCTTACTTGTGTTTAGGTATAAATTCTTATATCGTGT
>JAUWLH010000026.1 GCA_030613835.1 Candidatus Bathyarchaeota archaeon
CACGTTGAAGGACGTTACAGCTGTCACCCTGAGACCGTCGGAAGTGGGTGACCTTGAGCGCACGCGTACAAGATGGGTTTGGTGCTTGAGGACTAGTTCCTGATTCTCTCAATCAGTCTGGGCACAGAGATTAACGCGTCCCCCTGGTGGGCCACCGGGTTCTCCCTTATCGTAAAGATGTAACCCGTCTGAGGGGCCTTTAACACCTGGAGGGACTCAAAGGTCCGAGGACTGTAGATGAAGCCCAACCTATCCCCCTCCTCCACGGTGTCACCCATCTTTACCTCCGGGATGAATATCCCTCCCCTGTCGGCGTACGCGTAGAACTTTTTCATCTCGGCCAGCCACTCCAGCTTGACCTGGGTCTCGGGTATCACCATGTCTCCCTCGATTATACCTAGGTTCAACATGATGTTCCTGACCCCGTTATAGGCGACCATCACGGCCTCCTCGTCAAATTGACCGAACCCCCCCAGCTCGGGCACTATGGCGGGGATGCCGTTGTCCACACAACTTGCCCGTAGGGTCTTCCTCCCCCCGTAAGCCTCCGCCTCGACGTACAGTATTGGTGCCCCGAACAGGTGAGCCATCTCCTCTGACCTCAACGCCGTCTCACTGGGCGCCAACTCGGACACTCCGTCGGCCTCGTAGAAGACCCATACCGGGGCGTTCCTGCCTGCGGTGTGCAGGTCCACCACCTCGTCGGCATGGCTGACAAGCTCGGTCCAGATGAGGTGAGCCATCCTCTCTGTCAGTGAGCCCCGGGGGTCACCGGGCCAGACCCTGTTCATGCCGCCTAGCTTTGGGTCGAAAATGGTCGCTCTGGTCCTCTCCCTGAACGCCAGGGGATTTGGCAGGCAGTATATCAATGTCCCGTCCATCAGCTCGGGCTCAAGACCTGTGATGAGCCTCCTGAGGGCCTCTAGCCCCATGACCTCGTTCCCGTGTTGCGCGACCTGAACGTAAAGAGTCTTTCCATTCTCCTTGCCGTGGAGTACCATGAACGGTATCTCCATGGCCTGTCCATCAGCGAAGAACTCTGGAATAGTGAGCACCCCGTTCTTTTTCTCGCCCGGATTAACCGTTAAACCCGCCACTACAATTGGATCATTCAATATTATCAGATAGAAATCTACGATCAACTGGCTTAACGCTTGCTATATAGGGCGCCAGTGGATGCTCTTGCTTGTGGTATATTTCTGCTTGACGGGCAGGCCCATCCCGATCCTCACGATCTCTGGTACTATCTGCTTCGCGAACCTCTCGGTGGGCTTGCCCAGCGTAATCCCCTTGCAGTTTGGGTCCATGTACAAGTAATATGTCTTATCATCGATCTGGACTTTTGCGTTGTCTCCCCTCTTGTAGATGGGTTTGTTGTGCATCCTGAAAGGGAAGAGCCTGCAAGCCGTGGGCTTGGTTCCCTGCAATGTGCATATCCACCTCCCCATCAGTGGTCTCTGGAACGTGCATCTGCCATTGCTCTGGTTACGGAGGTAGACCTTCCCCAGGCCGTACTGCAGGACGCTCTCGCCATACTGGTTTGTGATCCTGACCATCTCGTCCATCTTCAGCGGCACCCTGTACCCTATGCAGCAGTTACCGCAGGCCTTACATGACCAGTTGGAAACCTCACCCCAGGGGACAAGCGAGCTGTTCTTCATGATGGTCTACTGCCTTAATGTTCCGGAACCTAAATACCTAACGAAAGGGTTATCACCGCTTCTTCTTGTCGGCTTCCTCCATCTCGTAGAGGAGCCCGTTGATGTTGTAGTGTTGCCTGATGAGGTTCTGGGTGAAACGACCGAACCAGTAAAAGACGCCTAGACTGAATATGATGATCACAACACTGAGAATGTCAATCATGTGCATTTGACGATCACCTCTGGTTGAGGAGTTATGGATTATAATGTTTGCTAAAACTTGTCAAGGGGCGCCGCCATGAGCCATGCGTCCTCTCCGTCAAGGTAGTAACCGTAGTTTCGCTTCACCTTGGTGAAGCCCAGCTTGGCGTACAGGTTCACTGCTGCCTCGTTGCCGACCCTTACCTCAAGGTAGCCCTCGCCGCAATCGTAGACCCTACGCCCACGTCCCATCCCCTCCTCGACGAGTGCTTTTCCCATGCCCCTTCGCCTGTATCTCTCTATTACAGCGACGGAGACCACGTGGCAGAGCCTCGCAGGGGACAGTTTGCCCCGCTTTGACCAGCCTTTCTCTATACGGCACATGATGTAGCCCTGTATCTTGCCGTCCATCTCGGCCACGACGAAGGTATCTGGGAACCTGGTGTACAGGTCCTTGTAAAAGAAGCTGCTGTAATTCTCAGGAAGGCACTTTGTGTTGATGTACATGACGCGTTCCAGGTCGCTTACCGTGAAGGTCCTGAGGGTAAATCCTTGATCGCCCATGTGATTCCATTGATTCTGCTACCACTTAGATTTAAAGAAATCGCATACCCACTGGGGAGGTTTAAACGTATCCAAAACAAATGTGTCTTGATGGCGGATAAAACCCTAGAACCAAAGGTAATGGACCCAATTTACATCAAGGCCGTCCAGAGCCACTTCGAACTAGTCAAGGCTTACTGGGAGCGGACGACGCCCACGTTTATAGTGAAACCCCGGGGCAAGGGGTACAGGCAGCATCTGATGAAGCCAGCGTTCAAGGCCCTTGCCGACGAGCTGCGCGAGCACGGGTACCTGCCCCGTATCAGATGGATTATTGACAACTACCACCTCTCCATTCTGGAAAGGAAGGCTGGGGGTGAGGAAAGCTACATCAGGAACAAGCTCCTGTTCGCCGCAACGGTACTTACCGTCATGTTCGACGGCTATCTCCGCAGCAACAACCCCGTTCTAACCCGGGAACTGATGGGTGGTGTACCTCCCATTGTAAACGCCCTAGTCTTTACCTTCGGCCTCCTCATCATCTTCGGGGTCCACGAGTACGGTCACAGGTACATGGCGATCAAGAGGGGCATAGACACCAGCCAACCCTATTTCATTCCAGCCCCGCCAGGTATGGGCGGGACCCTGGGCGCCGTTCTCTCCCAGAGGGAGCCCCCAGTAAACAGGGACGCGTTGTATGATCTTGGCCTCAGTGGGCCCATCTCCGGGTTCGTGATGACGGCATTGGTAGGAATCCTCGGGATAAGCTTAAGCTTCGTGGTCTCAAACGCACAGGCCACGCGGTGGATGATAGAGTACCCCAGTATCAGGTTCCAGATCATGCCCATGCCACTCCTTCTTGAGATGATAGCCACCGTTATCAAGCCCACCACGGAGGCTCAGGTGCTCATCATGCACCCCGTGGCCTTCGCGGCTTGGGTGGGGTGCGTAGTCACGTTCATCAACCTCATTCCCTCCTGGCAGCTGGACGGAGGCCACATCATCCGGGCCTTCCTTGGCAGGGAGTCACATAAGATAATCTCTGTGGCAGGAGTCATACTGCTGGTTGTTTCCGGGTACATGTTCATGGGTGTAGTCGTCGCGTTCTTCATGATGAAGTCTGGCGCGGAATCAATTGAGCCACTTGATGACCTCTCGCCGCTGAGCCCTTCGAGGCGACTGGGCCTCATCGTCTACGTGACAGTGATGCTGTTGAGCCTTGTGGCGCTGTTACCCATATGAATTAGGTAAGCTAAGGTAAAACTGGATATGATAGCAAGAACTATGTTCAGCATTATCATCTCCATTCAATGTCCCCGGGTTGGGTTCATGAACATGAACAAAGGATAAAATGAAGATTTACTGGTGTGTTATCGAGTGAAAATATAGATCAGACCAGTAGAGTGGTCAGGCCGTTAGGTATCACCACGGTCCTTCGTCCCCGCCTCGTCTGAACAGCCCGGGCATACGCCTCATTTGCGGTCCTCGCCGGCTCGATGCCCAGCGATTCCACAAGGTACCCGGGCAGAGCTGAAACAAGGATCACTCTGTGGTTCTTGAGGACATTCTTGATCTCTCTCAACGCCTCAGCGCCGTACATGTACCTCCTCTTAAACTCGGATGCCTCGGATACCTGGGACAGCTGGTTGTAAGCGTCAGCGCCCAGCCCCGAGCCGCACTCCGCGAGTAATATTAAGGTCCCATTTTTCTTAGCGGCTTGAGCGGCATTCAACAGCGCCAGGCTCGCCGAGTACAGACTTTGGTCGAACGGTGATCCCCCCGCGCTTATCACAACTATGTCGGCATTGCCCTCATGATGGGCCTCGTAATGGTTCGACAGGTTGTTGATGGCTCTGCCCCATGTCTCCTCGATTCCCCCGGCGTGGGCGGCAAGTATCCGTCCCATGTGGTTCGTGACGAAGTTGATGGCAAAATCGATACCTGCCATATTGACTGCCTCAAGGGCGTCCTCCTTGATGGGGTTCAGTTCGATTACCCCCGGCGTGATGTTTCCATCGATATAGAGCTTCCTGTTCCCCTTGATTGTTTCAAGGGATGAGATCCCTGGGACTACGGCGTTGTGAGCGCCGCTGAAACCCATGTACTGGTCCAGTCGTGTCTCGCCAACGGCTATCTTCAATGTCGCGCTGTGATAGGTGCCATTGATCTGTACGGGCGTGCCCCTGTTGGTGGAGCCCAAGTCCACGATATTTGAGGAGCCCCTGTTGTGCTCCACTATGCGGATGTTGTTCAGTTCAGAGGAATTCTTTATGACATTGATTACCGGTGAGCTGTTCCTCGCGTGGTCACCGTTACCAATAATGATGGTGATCCTGTCCCTGGGTATGATAAGCTCGACAAGTGACTTGACCAGCTCCCTAAGTGTCTGAACGACCGCGTTGGGGCTTGAATAGTTCTCCACGGCTATCGCGACCGTCGTCTCGTGGCCCAGCAACGCCTCCAGTTTGCTCCCAGTGATTGCGTCGGCGATAATCTCCGACGGTGATTTCTCGGGCTCAACCCTCGCCTGCTCGGCTATTCCAAGGAGAAAATCCATCTCAACTGATACGTAAATCTCGGTCTTACCGTAGGGCAGCCAGCAATCAACCATAATATATATGATGCATCTGTGGTCTTTTACCTTTCGGGGGAGCCTACGGGGATTTTATCCCATGTTGGTCAAGTATACCATTAAAAACGATGCTCACCGTTGGATAAGGGTGGTAAAATGACCGAGCGAAAGGTATCGTATTTCCCAGAGATAAACGAGAAGAACACTGAGCTCACACTCAAAGCCGTCAAGAAGAGGGCAGAGGAGGCAGGAATCAAGAACATTGTCATCTCATCGACAAGGGGCGGCACCGCCCTGAAGGCGCTTGAGTACTTCAAGGGCTACAACGTGGTGGTTGTCACTCACGTGGCCGGCTTCAAGGAGCCGGGCAAGATTGAGATGGACGACGAGACGGTGCAAAAGATCAGGGAGATGGGAGGAAAGGTGCTGACCACAGTTCACACCTTCGGAGGAGTTGCGTCAGCCATCAACAAGAAGTTCAGCACTCTTGAGAGCCCTATGCTGATCGCCAACGTTCTCAGGATGTTCGGCCAGGGCATGAAGGTCACCGTTGAGATCGTGTACATGGCAGCGGACGCGGGTCTTCTTCCAATGGACGAGGAGGTCATCTCCATCGCTGGCACAGGAAAGGGCTGCGACACCGCTATCCTGGTGAAGCCCGCCCACAGCAGCAACCTTTTCGATCTCTACGTCAAGGAGATTATCGCGAAGCCCACGGTTAGGACATACTAACCACCTTTTTTAGGAAAAGATAGAGAACCTATCTTTTTTGCTCTACAGATTGTTTGTCCACATGAGCAGAATACATGAAGGAAACTTTGCATGTGCCATTTTTTATGTATCTTCCACCTACGGTTACCCTGTCTGGTTGATAAACTTTGAACGAGATTAGATTCCACGGAATGGGTGGACAGGGAGCGGTAATGGGCGCGTTGATGCTATCCGAGGCGGCCTTCGCCGAGGGTAAGTATGCCCAAAAGATCCCCGTCTACGGGGGCATGCGTCGTGGAGGGGACGTGACCGTCTTCCTCAGGCTCGATGACAAGCCCATCAGGAGAACCAGCGGCATCTATGAGCCCGATGCCCTGATTATTTTAGATCCCACGCTCACCAAGCACGACAAGGTGACACGTGGTCTCAAGGAGGGCGGGACAGTCATCCTTAATGACACCATCAAGCCCAGCGAGCTGGACATTGGAATACCCTTGGGAATAGTTGCGACCCTAGATGCCACATCTATCAGTACGGAGATATTCGGTATAAGGGCAATCCCAATAGTAAACACGATCTTAATGGGGGCCATCGCCAAGGCAACAGATTGGGTCAAGCTTGAGAACCTTTTCGGGCCCATCATGCACACGTTCCCAGGAAGGATCGGAGAGCTCAACGTCGAGGCGTGCAAGAAGGGCTACGCGGCAGCGGAGGTTGCCTAATTGGCACAAGTAGTACGTTCATTCGCCCCAAAAGTGGACCAGGAGAAGTGCATCGCATGTGGCATATGTGTGACATACTGTCCCGAGAGCACGGTCTTGTTAACGGAGGAGAAGAAAATTATATTTGATTACAGGTATTGCAAGGGCTGCGGGGTCTGCGCCAACGAGTGCCCGGTTAATGCCATTGCGATGGTTAAAGAGGGATCACAATGAGCGACAAAGAATTCACAAAGATGATGGAGGGCAACGAGGCGGCGGCCTGGGGAGCGAAGATATCCAGGGCTGAAGTAGTGCCAGCGTACCCGATCACGCCCCAGACTGAGCTAATCAGCAGCATAGCGACGTTGATCGCTGAGGGGAAGATGAAGACCGAGTACATCAAGGTCGAGGGCGAGCACACCGCGATGGCGGCGGCTGTAGGAGCCTCGGCGGCTGGAGCCAGAGTTTTCACGGCTTCCAGCAGCCAAGGGGTCGCATTCATGGATGAGCCTCTCTGGATCCCACCAGGGAGAAGGCTCCCGATAGTGATGTGTTTCGTCAACAGGTCTATGGCCCCCCTAGGTGGTCTCAGGCCCGATCATAACGACTCGATGCATCAGCGTGACAAGGGCTGGATACTTCTCTACTGTGAGAACAGCCAAGAGGTTCTGGACACCATAATCCAGGCGTACAAGATCGCCGAGAACCCGGAGATTTACCTACCTGTGGGTGTCTGCTATGACGGTTACTTTGTCTCGGCGACGGCCACGCCCACAACAGTGCCTGATCAGACCAAGGTGGACGAATGGCTTCCCTCGTACACTCATGAGTGGTACAGCCTGATGCCCGAGAGCCATAAGATGCCTTCCCAGAGGAGCTTCTTGGAGATGAGGATGGGGGTAGCCGAGGCGCATGAGAAGGCGAAAAAGGTCATCAAGGACGTCGACGCCGACTTCAAGAAACACTTTGGCAGGGGCTACGGTGGTATCATTGAGGAGTACAACTGTGAAGGTGCAGAGGCCGTCATAGTGACCATGGATTCCATGACTGGAACTGCTAGGGACGTCATCGATGAGATGCGATCCGAGGGCAAGAAGATAGGGCTGGTCAAGCTCAAGTGCTTCAGGCCATTCCCCTCGGAGGAGTTCCAGGAGATCGCACGCAAGTACAAGGCTATAGGGGTGGTGGACAGGAACAACAGCTTCGGTTCGGCCGGGGGCGGAATCGTGGCCATAGAGCTGGCACGGGCCCTCTACGATGAGCCAGATAAGCCGTTAATTGTGGACTTCCACGTGGGCCTATCAGGCACCGATGTGACCATGAACCAGATCAGGTACATGGCCGACGAGACCCTAGAGGCGGCCAGGACGGGCAAGGTGAAACACGTCGTGGACTGGGTTGAGACCCACGACCTAGGAGAGGTGATGTAAATGATTGACGAGATATTCGACCAACACTACACGGATGCAAAGATCCAGGGAGGAACCACATGCTGCCCAGGCTGCGGTGGACCACTGTTCTGGAAAATTGCGCTACAGGTTCTAGGACCCAATACCATCGTGTACGGGGACGGCCCGTGCGCCATGTGCGCCCTGAGGAACATCAAGGTACCCCACTACGGGATCCACTTCAGCTTCGTCGCTGATGGAGCAACCGGTATAGCCGCGGCACTACGTGCCAAGGGAAGGGAAGATATTACCCTGATCTCAAGCGCAGGCGATGGAGCCACCGCTGATATCAGCTTCGGAAAGATCAGCGCCGCCGCGGAGAGAAACGAGAACATGATCCAGATATGCGTCGACAACGAGGCCTACATGAACACCGGGATCCAGAAGAGCGGGCTCACACCCTACGGCGCGTGGACAACCACTACACCGATGGGAAAGGAGACCAACAAGAAGGACATACCCATGATCATAGCCGCACACAAGGTACCATACGTGGCAACAGCCAGCGTAGCGTACCCCGTGGACCTCAAGCGCAAGCTGGAGAAGGCCATGACAATCAAGGGTTTCAAGTTCATCCACACAATCATCCCATGCCCAACGGGCTGGAGGTTCGACCCGGCCAAGGCCGTCGAGGTAACTCGACTTGGCGTCGATTCGTGGGTGACTCCTCTCTACGAGGTGGAGGAAGGGGTCCTAAAGGTATCAAGAAAGGCAGAGGCCAAGCCGGTCAACGAGTACCTGTCCGCCCAGGGCAGGTTCAGGAGACTGAGTGAGGATCAGATCGCCTACATCCAGTCCGAGGTGGACAACAAACGAGATGATCTACTAGCCCAAGACGGCAAGAAGATCATCCACTAACCCTTTTCTCAAGCGTTAAACGCTTATACCCTCTATTATTTTCCGTGAACACCACAGCCGTCGGGCACGTCGCACTTGACACAGTGATTACAGTTGAGCGGCGACTCGAACAACTGGGAGGACCACCGAGCTTCATGTCTGCGATAGGTGACGTGATCGGCTCAAGGGTTGACATTGTTACCCGAATCGGCCCCGATTTTCCTTGGGCTCACCGTGAGCTATTCAAGGAAAGGGGGATTGATCTGGCATCCTGGACATGTGAGTCCCCTACAACCCGTTTCATCCTGGATTACACCGTCCAACCAAGGGGTCTGGCAGTGGGAGCTATCTGTGATGGTATCGAGACCACCGATATCCCTGATTCGGGCTGCGTGATACTTTCCCCGATTGTGGGTGAGATCACTAAGTCCTTCCTTGGCTCCGTTGAACCCGAGTTCCTCGCCCTTGACCCTCAGGGGCTGGTGAGGAAAATCCATGATGACGGCTCCATCACTCTTGAGCCATGGGGGTCGACCTACTTGGGCCGTGTAGACCTGCTTAAGACGAGTATCCGTGAGCACTTCTACCTTACTGGAGAACCTGATCTCCTGAGAAGCCTGGGGAAGATCATGGAAAAGGGGGTTGATGTTGCCGTGATCACCCTTGGGGACGGGGGCTCATTGGTGCAATCAACCGATGCTAGGCTGAAGGTGCCCATTTACCATACTGAGAGCATCGACTCTACTGGGACTGGGGACTGTTTCCTCGCCGCGTTATCGTATTCACTGTACAAAGGAGAGCCCCTTCCCTGGTCCTGTGCATTGGCATCCGCGGTTGCGTCATCGATCGTGGAGACCCGAGGCCCATTCATCAAACTATCTGGAACCGCAGTCACGGAGAGAGCCGAGAACCTACACGAAAAGATACAGCTGATCTAGGCGAATCTTCGCCTGGCGAACCAGTAAACAACCAGAGCCACAAACATGTTTACCACCAACCAGACCATAGTTCCCATCAATTCAAGACCCGATCTAGCGTCCATCGCCGCGTTTGCAGCCTCGGCCGCGTCGGATGCGGCCTGATCCGTGGAACTCGAAATTTCAGCAACTGCCTCACTCGATTCCACAGTGTCCTCTGAGTTTTCACTCAAGTCATCAATTTCCGATGATAACGTCCCGTTCTCCGTTGAAAACTCTCTTCCGGTAACTGTGACCATCTCCGCCCCCTCTCCTGCGAGAGTGGGGTTCGCATACATGGCCACCTGGTTGGGCACTGCTGAGACGAGCATGTATCCGACGAACACGGCGACTACCATATATGCGAGAGACTTGGGGGTCATCATCTATCTTGATCCCCCGTTGAACTTAATGCTAGAGATTAGAACAGTCCCTGTGACCCTGGTTCTACCCCGTTCAAATATTAGAACACTCAACGTGGCCTGTCCCTCCATATCTTGATGGTCTCGTACCAGAGGATCACATTGGGAACCAGCCCCATAATTATGGTGGTGAACGTCTCCCTCGTGGGATGTAGCGGCGACTGGATAAAATATGTAATCAGCATCGTGGTCATGAGCACCGCGTAGAACAGGTAACGGGGCAGCATGACTCCGCCCAAGGTCACGAACTGGCGTAGGATGCCCACCTTGACCATTCTCTCTAATTTGTAGTCGCCGTGCACGTTCTCGATGAGCCCTAGCTCCTGAAG
This sequence comes from Candidatus Bathyarchaeota archaeon, assembly GCA_030613835.1. GTDB lineage: Archaea > Thermoproteota > Bathyarchaeia > TCS64 > TCS64 > RBG-16-57-9. The sequence goes on from JAUWLH010000026.1 coordinate 10,361, forward strand.
TTTGTTGAGGTGGTAGCTGGATACGCTGGGGCTGCTGAAGCCCAGCTCCCTCTGCACTTTCCTAACCCCAACTGCCTTAGCCGGTTTCTTGAGCATGTGCATGTAGACGAGGAGTGTCTTGCCCTTGAGCTCGGACTCGATGATGGCTTCATTGCTGGACATTGGGGACCCCTTTCCTCAGATATTACTGAATCAGTCTTTAAACATGTTGAGAAGCGCCAGCGTGGCGTGGACCGCTTCCTCAGTCCGCACCGTAGCAGTGCCTTGGTTGGGCACCGTGTTCACGATGAAATCAAATGCCTCCTCCATGCGCCTGCCCTGCCTCTCCATGATCTTCCCGATGCCCTCCTTGTGGGAGCCGAAGACTATCAGTGTCTTGTGCGCCTCATCCCATCTGTCCTCGATGGCCTCGGCGACATCACCAAAGTTCTCGCCGAGTTTGGATGTGGCTATGGTCAGATCCCACTCTGGGCTGTGGACCAGGTCACTTAGCCTTCCCTTGCTTCCCCTGAGGTCGTATCCCCAGTACTCGTCGAGCCTGAGCTTCTTGACCTGCCTTCCTCTAGGAAGAGCGCTCATCTCCATGACTTGCGTAGTTATCCTTGCGCCCAGCTGGGGAGCCTTCCCCCTTATCCCGAGGGGCGCATTGATGCCGATATCAACGAGGTAGCCGTCATCGGTGTGCTTGATGACCACACCGTCCCTGTACTCGCCCTCCTTGATCTCATCGAGTGTGTAGCTGGTGGTATGATGCGGCGTCCTCAGTGGCGGCAGCATCCCCGCGAACTGTAGCTCCTCCCTGTGCTCGAAAAGGTGCTTCCTCAGGTACTGGGGTGTCTCAAGATATCCCAGAATATACTTCATGAGCAGGCTCTCATCTTCCTTGTCCCTGTAGATGATGATCTCATCCACCCTGTATATTCCCGCGGCACGCCCCAGCTGGCCCAGTACTACCGTCTTCTGCCTCAGGTGCCCTATCTCCGATACCATCGAAGAGGGAACCGCTATACTGATCTTGTTTCTCCTTCTCATTATGAATCCCTGTGTTTTGGCCAGCTATTCCAGCCGGTCTTGACGTATTTTTCCCTGCCTTCCAAGTCCGCCTTGACCCACTCTAGGAAGCCTTTGAAGCTCCTGATGCTCGCCAGTTCACCCTTGGATCCCAGCCCCATCCTGACCAGGCTCTCGATGAACCTGCTCTCGGCAAGATCCTGGGTCTCGTTCACTATCTTGACCTCTGTTACCTTGTAACCTAGCTCCTTGAGAGTGTCCCTTGCGTGGGTGAACACGTAACCTGTGCAGATGTGTATGGCCTCGTCGGTGGATACTCCGAGGGCATCGATGCCCTCCAATATTATCTGGGTCGCCGACCTCAGGTACGCCTTGTACTTGAACTCGTCTCTCTGGAATAGCTCCAGCGGTATCTCGCCCCAGTGGTTCTCACCTGTCTCGACCCTGCGGAGCACTACCACTGTGCCCCCGATGAGGTCTCCCCAGCCTGAGTCGTCCACCTCGATGACCATGGTTGATGCTAGTTGATGTGGGGAGGTTAAAAAACAGTATCCTAGTCCTTCATGCTGTCTTTGAGGGCTTCTATGGAGTTAGTAGTTCCTGGGTCGATGCCGTATAGCACGCCCAGGTAGGCGCTGGCGAAATCCCCGATGAGCAAAGCGGACATCATCCTAGTCAGGAGGGCTTTACCCACCGCCTGGACCTCGACGAGTCTACCGAATTTCTCTGACATGAGCTCGTTGGATACACTGATCTTCTTGCTGAGCCTCTCGCCTTCAAGTGGGTCCCTGATTATTACTACGCAATTGGTGCATAGCAAGTCCTTGCTCCCCTCCCTCGCCATTATTCCGTTGTGGAATGCCTCCGGGAAGAAGTTTGTCGCCGCGGGGCTCTTGCTGTTCTCGTTGAACTGTGTGCTGTACCTGTACGCGACGGCCTGGAACTGCCGCGGGGCGTAGATGAACGGAATATATTCTTTCAGTATGTTGGCCAGCTGCTTTCCCATGTTCTCATCGGTGGGAACCTCCAACTTCATGGAGTCGCAGAGAAGCCTAGTGACATCGAGGGTCTCAAGTATCTCCTCGTATTGTCCGTCCTCGATCAATCCAATGTTCTTTGATACTGCGGCAAGCGAGAAGAACTGGAAAGGAATTGCCGCACGGGGCTGCACTCCCTTCTGGAAGTAAACGACTGGATTACCGTTCTTTTTAGCGAGTTCCTCAAGCTCTCCACCTGAGCAGAAGCAAATGATCCTGCATCCCCTCTCCCTTGCCTCGTGGTATTGGCTCAGGGTTTCCTCTGTGTTGCCTGAGTAACTGACTGCGTAGACCAGGGTTTTCTTGTTCACCCATCCCGGCAGGTGGTACCCCCTTGAGACCTGAATGGGCACCTTGGTGGAGTACAGCAGCCAGTCTGAGAGGAGGCGCCCACCCACCGCGGAACCCCCCCGGCCCGAGATGAGGACTGAGGAGTAATCGTAAGTGGCCCCCAGACCCACCTGAAGGGTGTCAATTATCG
>JAUWLH010000206.1 GCA_030613835.1 Candidatus Bathyarchaeota archaeon
CCCCCCCAGGTCGAAGGTGTCGTCCACCAGCCCCATCACCTCGACCGGGTCGTCCCCGAAGGCGAGGGTGTCCACCAGCGGGTCGAAGTCGTCCAGCTGGTCCCGGGTCAGCTCTACCACCCGGAAGCCCGTCTTGCCGTGGAGGGTGTAGGGCATCCTGATAAGCCTGTGGATATCAGTGGTGACGACGGTGTCAATCTCGCTGGCCTGTAGCTTGATGGCCTTGGCCACTAACTTGTCCAGCTGCTTTGGTGGGATCATGGGCAGTATGCTGCTGGGGTGCTTTGTGATCAGGGTGTCAAGCACCTTGTCCCTTGAGGTGAGCACTACCTTCGTAGCGTTGCGACTCATCTTGAGGTCCCTGATCTCCTTATCGGTAGCCGAGGTCAGGTAATCGTAGACGGCCCTGCCCGTCCTGCCCCTCCATCCCCCCTCGGCCAGCGTGGACCTCACGCCCTTCCCCAGCTTGAACCCCTGGAGGCCGGCCTCTAGGCCTGTGGCCATAATGTAGTCCACTATCTCCCGCCTAGAGTTCTGGTTAAGGGGCTTCATGGCATCGCTGTGGACGTGGACATGGTAGCCCCTGTTTCCACTGAAGTTTGTGGTCAGGTCCTCGATCCTTGCCCCGAAATCCTGCATAAGTATGTCCAGCAACTTCTGGGTCTCGTATTTTGTCGCCTGCAGGCACTCACCGCAGAGCCATGTCTCGGACTCGAACTGGGCCTTGCCGCACTTGCATATCTCGGGGTGGTGCCCCGTGCCCTCCTCATCGCAGTTCCTGCACCACCACTTGTCGTGGACCTTCTGGCAGGGAAGTTCAAAGTGGTCTGCGTCTATATCAAAGACCAGGTCTGCCCCCAGCCAGCCCTTCTGGGCCATGTCGGCGGTGGGGTCCTCGTAGTAGCTGCTGCTATGGTAAGCGTGCATCGGCGCGTTGTTCCTGAGGTGCCTGTGGAGATCCTTCAACGTAGGCAGTTCGATGTGCCTGTGCATGCCCCTCCCCCGGAACGTGAGGAACGCAAACTCCCTCCTAGGGAGATCGATGGGCGCAGGTATGGTGACCGAGTTGCGGCGGTACCACTGGGTGAACTGCTCCTCAACGAACTTTGGGCTCCCCCAGGGCTCCTGCTCCATGGTTAATCCTTGATGCTGGACGGGTATAAAACTGGTTACCGTTTCGGGTATGTGGCGTGTTGGCACTTGCTGCACGCTGGCGCGTTGTAGCGTACCACGTTCTCGTAATGATTGCAGTAGTGGAGCCCCACCAGTCTTAGTTTCTCGCGGCGCTCATCGGTCAACGGCCTTTTCAATGCGCAGTTATTTCTGCTTCGCCGTATTTGAGGGTTCAGATTCCTTCTCCGCTTGCCTCGTGGCCTCTTCCTCCGCGCGTCGCTGCATCCCCCAGATCTTTCTACGGTAGTATGATAGAGGGTGGTTGATCCTGTCACAGATCCTGTCGGGGTTCCTGCACACCCTGTGGGTCCTCAACGTGTTGCAGGTGGGCGGCGTGTACTTTGTCCTGTTGCCCTTCAACCCCGCGATGTGCTCTATCTGGTAACGTGTCTTGGACTCATCGAAATCGGTAACCTCGGTGTAGAAGCTCACCATCTGTTCGATGGGCATCCCGATGTTCACCAGGAAGGTGGTCAACGCAAATCTCTCCATATGGCTCGCCCTACGCCCAGCCATGAGCCCTTCAAGGCAGTAATTGATGCAAGGTGGGAACGCCTCATTGATTACCTCATCGGGGAGCGCGCTTCCCCCCAGCTTGGACCTATTCTCCTCGAATACCTTCTTGATCTCGTCCAGCCTGGTCTGGAGCGGTAATGGTAACGGGAAGTTGCTGGGCGTCGAGACCCTCTCGTTGACCCATTTCTCGACCTCCACCTGCATGAGACGCGCGGATTCCTTGTCAGTCAATGCGATATAGCCGTTCTCCATCTTTCTGTTCACCAGTTTCCACTTGGGCTCGTGGAAACCAGCGGCTAGTCTGAGATAGTCCGAGAACGAGAGTTTGAGGTTCATAATCTCGCCGTCGATGGTCTCCGGGTCCTCCTTGATGTCCCAATCGAACTCGTTGAGGGCGATGTCCAGTATCCTGTCCTCGTCCTCTTTCTGTAGCAGCGAGTACGCCCTCACGGCCTCGCTGAGGCTGAACCTCCTGTTGAGAAACTGCTCGGAGATAAGGGTCACATACATGACAGCTATGGGGTAGCTGAGGAGCTCGGTCTGGGGATCAACGAAACGCGATGAGGTCTCACCGTTGAGGATTGCCTCTATCACCCTCTCCTTGGCCCTGTCAACCACCTTGGAGTAAGCAGGCCCTGCTAGCTCCTCCAGCTGGAGGTCCAGACCCTCAAGTAGGTTAATGCCTTCCCGTAGGAACGGGTACTTTGCGGCTTCTCTCTCGGCTAGCATCACTTGTACGTTGGTACGCGGCGGGATATTATCGTTTATGATGCGACCTGCCACTGATTTTAAATAACGGCGTGTGTATGGCTCTTCTATGTCTCAGAAATATGAGTGTCAAATTTGTGGATACATATACGACCCCGCTGTGGGCGACCCCGATAACGGAGTAGCGGCCGGGACAGCCTTCGCCGACTTGCCTGATGACTGGGAGTGCCCCCTGTGTGGTGCGCCCAAAGAAGAGTTCTCCCCGGTTGCCTAGGGCTTGTACTGGTAGTTGACCCACCAGAAGCACTTCCCGAGGAACACATTTTTCTCATCAAACCCTCTAGTATGGACCCCGAATATCTTAACGAGCTCATCCATTGTGAAATAGTTCTTGACTATCATGTGCTGGCTGCCGTCGTTCAGGGTCCTCAGCTTGTACGTGTTGGGGTCACCTGGCTTGGTATGGAGCTTGCCCCCTATACTCTCGACGAAAGTGTTGTCGGCGATAAACACGGATGCGCCGGGCTCAAGCTGGTCGTGGATGTGATCGATCCAACCGTCCATGTCCTGTTTCAGTACGTGGCTCAGCATGAAAGAGGCGATAGCCCCCGTGTACTTGTGGTCCAGCTCCATGTTATAGGCGTCCATAACCTTAAACTCGGCTGGGCAGTCGTACTCCTTGCTCCTGGCTATCTCAAGGACTGCCTCGTTGATATCGATGCCCATGATGCTCTCGGCTGTCTCGCTGATCCTCTGGCTCCAGTAGCCGGTGCCGCATCCGATGTCAAGTACCCGTTTTCCCCTGAAAGCCTTCTTCAGCTCCTCGCCCATCAGGTCCTGTTCCACTTGACGGCCCGGGTCCCTCCACGCATAGATCTCCTCGTATTCCTTGGCCCTGTCGTTGTAGTACTTCACCATATCATCGGACATGGACATGACACCGCGCTTACCCTAGTTAAAACCCTCGGATTAGGCCCGCTGAGCAAGTTTTCGGGCGATCTCCCTGTCCCCGGAGAGCAGGTCATAGCCCCCAAGCTCGTCGGGAAACACCCACTGGACCTTCTCGTGG
>JAUWLH010000067.1 GCA_030613835.1 Candidatus Bathyarchaeota archaeon
AGAGACCTGATTGGGGAAATCTGGCAGACAAGCCAGATACTCGAGAACATGCTGATACTCGCCGACGAGATAGGAAGTAGGTTCCCCGGAACCCCGAGCGAGAAACAGGCCCAGGAGTACCTTGTCAAGAAACTCAAAGAGTATGGATATGAAAACACCAGGGCCATACCATTCTCATATTTTGGCTGGAAAAGAGGACCAGTCACCCTCGAAATGAAAGAGCCCGTGGCGCGGGAGTTTAGGGCGATAAGCCTAGCCATGAGCCCCGGGGGGACAGTTGAGGCCGAGGTAGTCAACCTTGGAACGGGCAGCCCCGAGGAGTTCGAGGCGTTTGACCCGAGGGATGTTAAGGGAAAGATAGTGCTATGCAGTAGCGCAACGAGTCCAACGGGAAAACGGGTACACAGGCGCACCAAGTACGGGTACGCCATCAAGTATGGTGCCGTGGGCTTCATATTCATGAACCATAACCCTGGCCAGCTGGAGCCCACAGGGAGCCTCCGCCCAAGTTACAGGATGGGAGGAGAGATCCCCGGCATCGGCGTCAGTCTAGAGACAGGCTCCCTCATGCAGCGCCTAGCAAAGGGCAAACCCCTCCGAGTTAACTTCTCAGACGCCAGCGAAGTGAAGCCAGACAGTGTCTCCTCAAACATTGTGGCTGAGCTCCCCGGAAAAACAGATGAATGGATAGTTGTAGGAGGGCACTACGACGGCCATGATATCGCACAGGGTGCCATGGACAACCTGAGCGGCGCAGCCGTAACCCTTGAGCTCGCCCGCGTACTGAAGCCATACCAAGGAAAGTTCAAAAGAGGCATCCGCTTCATCTGTTTCGCATGCGAGGAGATAGGGGTCACTGGCAGCACGTGCTACGTGGCTGACCACCTGGATCAAACCAAGAGCACCGCCATCATGGTGAACCTTGAGCTCGGCGGATTGGCCTATAAAGATGGGATGAAACATGCTGCATTCACGGTCTACCAACCCCCCGAGATGAAGCAGTGGATCAAGGATTTCCTCGAAGATGTGGCCTACCCCACAAGTATCCGTGATGGGATGAGCGCCGCTAGCGATCACTGGCCATTCGTGATGCAGGGGATACCCGCCATCTACATGCACGAAGAGCCCAGCATGCGACAGCTGGTACAGGGTAGAGGATGGGGACATACAACGGCCGATTACATGGACAAGGTGGACCCCAGAAACCTCCAGGAGGGAACCATGCTCATGGCGAGGCTGCTGCTGAGGCTAGCCACCCAGAGGAAGAAAATCGCGAAGCACACACCCTTGAAGAAGATCGTGAGGAGCCTGGAAAAGTCGGGAATGAAAAAGACCCTAGAGATCCAGCTGAAGTGGCACCCGGACTCTCCCAGGTAACCTTCAATACCATTAGGCCCGTGCACGTTGAGATTTTTTGTTTTTCTTCCGTGGATATATCAATAAACCCAGGTTAGGTCCACATACAGTAACCCAGAACAACACATCTCCGTGCACCAGTAACTGAAATCATGTTACTGGGCGTCCCCATTACGTTCTCGTTAGCCAACAGCGCCACCAGCAGGGCCTCCTTAGCCTCCCCAGGTATCCCGAGCACCGAGTAATCATAAACTGGTACATTGAGTCCATTTCTCAGCCCCTCAACTATCACGGGGTTTTTTGCGCCTCCACCAGAGACGTAAACAGCGTCAATCTCTTCTGGCAGCTGCTTATACGCGTTGATTATTGTCTCAACTGTCAGCTTCGTGACCGTGGCCACCACGTCCTCAGGACACAAGTTGAGCTCATCTGCCTTGGCCGCAACTTTTTCAGAGTAGACATCACCGAAGACCTCCCTCCCCGTGGTCTTTGGGGGTCTCTGGGTGTAATACTGGTGGGACAGCAACTCCTCAAGGAGACGTTTGTCTGCCACGCCCCTGCTTGCAAAAACGCCATCGGCATCATAGCTTGCACCGGTGTAACGTTCCACCAGCGCATCGATGATCATGTTCCCGGGACCGGTATCAAACGCGATGACATCCCGGTGCGAAACTCCTGCCCGGAGATAAGTTAGATTCGATATTCCCCCGATGTTCTGAAGAACCCTGTTCTCCACCGGGTCCCTGTGCATTACGTAATCCAGGTAGGGTATCAATGGAGCACCCTCGCCACCAACGGCCATGTCAGCCTTGCGGAAATCAGATACCACTGGGAGCCCCGTTTTCTCGGAGATTACGGCCGGTTCACCGATCTGCAGCGTGGACTTTGCGCCGTACCCTGAGACGGCCACCGCGTCAGGTTGATGCCATATGGTCTGTCCATGGCTTCCAATGATGTCAACCTTGTCGCGGGAAACCCCGAGGTCATCCATGAGGTGATTCGCCGCCTCACCGAATGCCTCACCCACCACATAGTTCATCTCGCATACGTCCTGGACGGTACCCGCGCTGGGGTTGAAGAGGTTGAAGACGCGCTTCCTCACCTCTACGTCATAGACGTACGTCCTGTAACCGAGGAGATCAATCTGAACTCCTTCACCGGTCCCCGTAATCTCCATCAGTGCAACGGTTATCCCGTCAACGGATGTTCCGGACATCAATCCTATGATGGTTCGCGTCTCTTTTTCCCTGATCTCAGACAGGCGGCTGTGGAGGTCTCTCAATGCTCACCCATCCCACCTGTAAACCGTTGAGCCCCCGACAATCGTTTCAATGATGTCGAGGCCACTGTTCATGATCACGATATCCGCATCGAATCCAGGTTCCAGTCTCCCCTTTTCATCTAGGCTGAGAACTCTAGCTGGGGTGTCTGTCGCCATCAGCACAGCCACGGGTAGGCTAACTCCTACTTTTTCCACCATGTTTCGTACCGCCTCATCTAGGCCACTTGAGCTGCCTGCGATTATCCCTGATGGTAGTTTGATGAGTCCCTCTTCCAACGAGTAAGTTCTGTCCCCAAGTGTGTGCACGCCGCTTGGTAGCCCCGCCGGTTTAATCATGTCTGATACGAGAACCACTTTCTCGGGCCCCTTGATCCTGACTGTTAGTCCAAGGACCGCTGGATGGACATGGAGGCAGTCAGCTATGAGCTCAACCGTTACGTTGTCATCCTCTAAACCAGCCCCTACTACCCCGGGCTCTCTGTGATGTATCCCGCGCATCCCGTTCCAGAAGTGGCCCAGCAGCGATATCCCCTCCTCGAAAGCCCGACGAGCCTCAACGTAGGATGCATCCGTGTGACCGGCTGAGACCACCACGCCGCGTTTTCTCAGAAACTTGACTGCCTCAAGACCGCCCTGGATCTCAGGGGCCAGTGTGACAATTTTAAGGATGTCACCCGCCGCTTCAAGGATATCCCCCAGCTCCTTTCTGGTGGGCTCCCGAACAAAGTCCTGCTGTGCCCCCATCCGGTTACGGCTGATAAAGGGACCCTCAAGATGAGCCCCCAGAACCCTTGCACCTGATGTACCTCCCTCCATCACCCTTTTCACTCGCCTCAACGCATCTAGAAGCTCATCCTTTGGGGCCGTCTGTAACGTCGCAAGGAACCCCGTGACGCCTCGTGCCGCCAGGTGTTCCGCGATATGCCTGATGCTATCGGTGTCCGGGTCCATTACATCGTGTCCGGCGTACCCGTGGACATGTACATCGATGAAACCGGGCGCTATCGTTGCGTCGCCGTAGTTAACGACCTCACCCTCAAACTGCCTCCTTGGCCCCACGTACCTTATCTTGTTGTCAATTACCTCGATCTGTCCCCTCTCTATCATTTGAAAAGGAGTCACCAGGTTTCCCCTTAAGGCTCTCAACGTTGCCCCTCCACTTCATAGAGAAGATGCCGCTCCCTTTCTTTGAGATACCTGTTGGCCTCGGCTTCCCAGGCACCAACTATATCTTCCACTGAGGTACCCTGTTCCAGCTGTACCCTGAGTCTGTCCGTTCCCGCCAACAGATCGAAGTGGCGTCGTGAATCATATGATGGCCCGTTGAACTTGAACTCGTCCGGGTGCAGTTTCTTCAACGTTGATAGAAGGCATACCCCAGTCTCCACGGGCTTGAACAAGTCTCTATCAGTCACATGGACATGAACCCCGCTGCATCTAGTGTTCTTGAATCGCCAGAAAGTCGGGGTAAAGTAGCACCCGCGGAACCTAACACCGGGTAACTCAAGCCCGTTTAAAGATACAGCCCATTTTTTTTCATCAATCCAAGGCGCTCCCAGATACTCGAAGGGTCTGGTTGTTCCCCTCCCCTCCGAGGTATTCACACCCTCAAAAAAACAGGTCCCAGGGTAGACCGTTGCTGTTTCTATTGTGGGCAGGTTAGGGCTGGGCTGAACCCATGGAAGCCCAGTTTCGTTAAACCAATTATCTCTCAACCAGTCTTTCATCGTAACGACGCTAAGGTCACAGTTAACCGCGCCGTTGATGAGGGACGCCAGTTCTCCCATGGTTAAACCGTGCCTAATGGGGACAGGGTGAAGCCCGATAAATGACTTGTATCCCTGTTCCAGAACGTTTCCCTCAACGGTAACACCGTTTATTGGGTTGGGTCGATCCAGTACAACCACTTTTACGCCGTGCTTGGCGGCGGACTCCATGCAGTAGGTCAGCGTTGATACGTAGGTGTAGAACCGTGACCCGCAATCCTGGATGTCAAAGACCAGGGTACCAACGCCGTCTAACATCTCCACCGTAGGTGCCCGATGGTCTCCGTACAGGCTGTACACGGGGAGCCCTGTATAGGGATCCCTGTGAGATGGCACATCGAGCGCATCCTGTATGTCCCCCCTTGCCCCATGCTCCGGACCGAAGACGGCTTTGAGTTTGATGTCCTCGTGTTTATGGAAAGCATCTAACGTTGATTCAAGATTCGCTGTGACGCCTGTGGGGTTGGTCACAAGACCGATTCCATCAAACCCAAGATACTCCCTGGGCGCGGCGAGAAGTACATCTACCCCGGGTACCACATTCAAGTGGAGTGCCTCCTGTACGCGTCACCGATAGTGTCCCATACCTTACCTGGGTCGGCTGATGCCATGTAACTTCCCTCGGCTCCTCTGTAGGACCAAGCGAACAACGAGTCCGTCCCCAGTTCCGCCGCTATCTCGGCTGCCTCAAGGAGCTCCCTTTCCCTACCCTTGGGCACCTTGAATGCCATCAACCATAGCTGGGACCTTTTATTATACTTCTCAGCGAGAGAAATGCAGTGCTGGCCTTGTTCACGGAAGAACCGCAGCCCCTCCTCTCTGTTCATCTCCGTGTGGAAGTAGTAGGGGTCTGTTCCTAGTACATCGATCTCGGGTATCGCAGCGATCTTTTCCCAGTCAGTGATGCCGATGAGGGGACTCTTAGTAGGTAATAAACAAGTGATGACGTCAATGCTTTTGTCGACTTGTTTGACCTTCACACTCAGCTCCCGTAGGAATCCCACGGCGCGGTCCTCCCTGAAACGGATAACCTCCTCGGTGAGCTCAGACGGCATATCTTCTCCTACTTCTTCCTTGTAGAGGCCTTGACATATCGGACAAGTGCAAGCCCAATCAGGGTCATGCCAGTTGGCGTAATGGGGCTCGTCCCAGAACAAGCCCTCAAGCTCGGTATCAATGATCATGGTCTCGATGTTTGTTTTCAAGTGGTCCATGAAGGCCCCAGAGTTGAGACACATGGCTGCGTAGGGCTTACCCGAAGCCCCCCGTTGTCTGCCCTCAAGGGAACGCATAAGAAAAAGACTGGGTGGTTCACCTGCGAGGGTTTTTCCCCACCCCCACAGATCCACGTAGGGCTTCAGCCCGACATCCTTGGCGGTCCTGATCAAATCCACCGTGTTGTCGTGCCAGAACCACCAGTCAAACTCGGAGACGGCCAGCAGCACCGCGTTACAGCCATGGTCAACCATTTCTTTGAAGTCAAGAATAGCCCTGTCCGGGTACGCTACACCATAATATGATACCCCTCGCTCATTGATCAACGTTCTCACCCATCGCCGCCTTTATCTGTCTCAGGGTACGAGTCTCCAGTTCCTTCACTGCATCTTCTGGACCCATGTCTGTCAATGTCAGGAGTATGGCTACCCGTACATCCCATTCAGCGGTCTCAAGGGCTTCCTCGGCCTCCCCGAGGGGTACTCCCGTGATCTCCGCCACTATCCTCTTGCTCCTTTCCTTGAGCTTGCTGTTTGTTGCCTGAACCCCGACCATCAATCCGTCATACACATAGCCGAGCCTGATCATCGCCGTGGTTGTCATCATGTTCAGCACCATCTTCTGGGCCGATCCTGCCTTCATCCTTGTTGACCCAGCCACAACCTCCGGTCCAACCACGACCTCGATGGCGGTATCCACGAGCTGGGATAACGGAGTGCCTTTGTTACATGAAAACCCGATCGTGGTCACTCCTAACTGCCTAGCCTTGACGACTGCGCCCAGCACGAAGGGCGTGGAACCGGACGCTGCCACCCCAATGAACAGGTCACTTTCCTTTAACCCGAGTTTCTCCATCTCCAGCACTCCGTTCAATGAATCATCCTCTGCGCCCTCAACCGAGGTGTAGATGGCCTTCACGCCACCAGCTATCACAGCGACTATTCTATCGGGTGGAAGGCCAAAGGTCGGGGGAATCTCCGAAGCCTCAAGGACGCAGAGCCTGCCGCTGGAACCCGCTCCAACCAGGTAGACGTTACCACCCATCTTGATAGTGGCCACGATGTCCCTGACAGCGGACTCGATCTGTGATAACTGGGCATAGATTGCCCGGGATATTTTTTCATCCTCCTTGTTGATGATCTCAAGTATTTCCCTGATGGGTCTCTCATCTATTCCCTTTGACGCGATGTTCCTCTGTTCTGTTACTTTACTCATCAAACCACCATGCTCTTCTCTACGTTTACCAGTAAACCGTCGCTGATCTCCACGCCTAGGGACCTCAAAGCCAACAAGGCTGAGCCAACCGTGGGCGTGAACATAGGCTCCATAAAGACGCACCTCTCCGCCACCTCCTTCACGGTTCTCTCGAATGCCCTGTTGTACCCGTTTGGCTGTCTGAACACCCCGCCACTGCAGGCGACGAGGAAGTCCTCCATTTCAAGCCTCCTTATGACCGCCTGTGTTACAAGCCCCAGTTGGGTGCCAGCGTTCTCCATGATAGACGAGGCAACTCTGTCTCCGCGGTTCTCCGCTTCCTTCACTAGGGGAACCATGTAAGCAAAGTGCCGTGGCTCACGCCCAGGGTCATAGGACCAGTCAATGATCTCCTCGACATCGCCGAGCCCCAAATGCCCCAGTATCATATCCTTTAACAGCGTCGGGGGCCCGGACCCGTCATGGTCCTTCAGGGCAGCCGTTACCGCGTTCCTGCCGCTGACGTAGCCGCTCCCCGCCTCCTCCAGTCGCCAGCCCCACCCTCCAGCCCGTGCCTCCTCGCCACTCGCGTTCACCCCGAGGGCTATTGACCCTGTTCCGGCAATGACCACGACGCCTGGTCTGCAGCCGGTTGCTCCCGCTAACGCTGCCCTTGCATCTGAGACGATCTTG
>JAUWLH010000137.1 GCA_030613835.1 Candidatus Bathyarchaeota archaeon
CGAGCCAGCTCAGCGGAGGCGAGCAGCAGCGCGTCGCCATAGCACGGGCACTGGCCAACGAGCCGAACATACTGCTCGCTGACGAGTTGACGGGAAACCTGGACAGCCAGACCGGGGAGGAGATTATGACCCTCCTAAGACAACTCAACAAGGAAGAAGGCAAGACCTTCATCCTCATCACCCACGACCCCGTGGTGGCACAGAACACGGACCGTCTCCTCAGTTTAAAAGACGGCGAAATCGAGGGAGAGAAAATTATCAAGGACATGATCTAGATGAAAAAAATGAACAAATTATCAATAATCCTGCTCATCGCCACGTTGATGGCGACACAGACCACAGCCATAAGCGCGGCGGACTCAGCAATTTTAGAGGTTAGCACCGATGATATATATCTAGTTGCGGGTCAAGAGAACACTATCTCTATCCATCTGAAGAATACCGGTGATTTCAAACTCTTCGATGTTGAGTCTATCCTTACCTCAGCAGTGCCGGGCATTAGCGTCCTCTCTGATGTTCACAAAGTATTGAGTTCGATCGATGATGGCAAGACAAAGACCTTCGAGCCAATACTTTATGTCTCCGAGGATGTTGGTTTAGGTGTCTATTCTTTGAGCCTTAACGTGATTTACACGCGGTTCGGGGCGAACCAGGACTCGTCAATTACCATTCCCATTAGCGTGATTGTGGACGAAAGCTACGTTCCCAAGATCAGGTTCACACCCTCCCAGGAGAGCATCAAAGTTAAATCCGGATCAGAGAACAAAGTCGAATTCGGGTTCACAAACAACTGGGACCAGAATGTAACAGATGTGGAGTTCACTATTAGCTCATCGACCAGCAGTATCACAATAATTGACAACATCAACACCATGGTGGAAACAATGGCTCCGGGTGAGTCCGTGACTCTTACTCCCGTAGTTTCAATCACCGAGGGTACACCTCTTGGCACATACACGATTAAAGCCACTGCTTCTTACAGAGATATCGACGGTAACCGGTATTACCAGACCTTCGCCTTGCCACTTAACCTAGACTCAGCTTCGGCTTCAAGGAACACCATCATAACCATTGAATCCATGGAGATACTCCAGGAGAGCATCAGACCAGGAGACATATTCACTGTGCGTTTGACTGTTAAGTGCAGCGGAGCTGAATCATATGATCTGCTGAGCAACGTCGCTTTTGGGACCATGAGTTCAATATCACCTATCAGCCCCACCACCGTTAGTCTTGGTGACCTTTCGGTTGATGACACTGTGACAGTGAGTTACCAACTGCTGGCTTCCGGTGATATTTCAGCGGGACAATATCCTGTGACATCAACAATATCCTACACTAATAGCAAAGGAATAACAGGAGCCCTCACCGAGACCTTCACCATCCTGGTGGACAGCCTCATCGAGTTTAGCCTACTTGATGTGCCCACAGAGAAGGTTCCAGTTGGCGAGACCTCGGAGCTGGAGGCAGATCTCCTGTTGATAGGAACCGAGAGCGTCCAGTTCGTTGCCATAGGCGTCATCGAGGACGGGGTAATTGAGAGGGTCTCGGGTAGCGACGAGTATATCGGCGCGGTTGACCCTGACAGTCCTATCCCCTTCGATATCAAGTACAAGGTGAGTGATGATGCGCCTGAGGGGAAACATGAGTTGAAGCTTAGCGTCCAGTATAGGGATCACTTGAACAAGGAGCACGTGGATCAGATGAGTCTCGATGTGGAGATCGGAGGGGTCGTTGATGATCTCCCTGAGCCACAGCAGGGAGGATTTTGGGCTTGGATCAGGCGTCTTCTAGGGCTGGGTCCGTAGAGGCGTAGCCTTGAATCCCCTGGATATCTTCCTTTTATCCATCAACGGGCTGAGCGAGAGAAAGTTCCGCTTCGCCCTTAACTTGGTAGGCATACTCATCGGGTGCGCTGCCATTACCGGCCTCATCAGTATGACCCAGGGGCTTCAAACAAACGTGTCGGACCAACTTGACATGTTCGGCCCCACAAACCTCATGATCATCCCAGGGGAGGTGGGTGGAGGACCCCCCAGGCAGGGAGGGATTAAGTTCAACTGGAGGGACGTTGAGATGATCGCGAAACTCCAGGACGTGAAGGATGCCACGCCCATCATCTCGAATGTTTTCGCGGAGTACACCATCGAGGGCCGCTTTTTCAGAACGGATATCTACGGAGTTACCCCCAAATACAAGGAACTGAACGCAAACACCCAGCTGGCCTCTGGGAGGAACTTTAAACTATCCGATTCCGCCGTCGTCATCGTGGGCTCGAACGTGGCCCACCCCAAGGACCTGGACGAGCCCATCATAAAGCTGGGTGACAGGATCAAGATACTGGCCAGGGTGAACGGCGAGGAGAAGACGCTGACCCTGAGGGTGATCGGGATCCTTGAAGAGACGGGGGGCAACATCGGGGCCAACCTGGACGACTCCCTCTCCATCCCCCTGCACACGGCACAGACTCTCTACGAGGTGGGCGGCGACTTTGATTTCATCCTAGCCCAGGCCGACAGCCTGGAGGTCGTTGACCCGGCTGCTGAGCGCATCGAAGAGAAGCTGGGTGACCGGGCTTCCGTGGTTACCGCGGCGTCCGCCCAGGAGTCAGTGGGGGCTATCTTAGGCATCATCCAGTCAGTGCTGGGCGGGATAGCCGGCATCAGCCTACTGGTGGCCGGTATCGGTATAATCAACACCATGACCGTGAGCGTCATGGAGAGGACCAAGGAGATAGGAACCATGAAGGCGTTGGGGGCTCAGAGCCTTGACATCATGTTCATGTTCCTCTCCGAGGCCATGCTCACGGGGACCATCGGGGGGACGGTGGGGGCTGGCTTTGGCTTCTTCCTAGCAGGCCTGATAGGCAGGTTCATCAGTCTGCCAACGGATTCATCACTGCTATTAGGAGCCGAGGTGGTGGTGTTCTCCATAGTCACGAGCGTGGTGTCCGGTCTGTACCCGGCGTACAGGGCATCGAACATGAGCCCCGTGGAGGCGTTGAGGCATGAGTGAGAAACCTGGTTTTATCGGACAGTTGCTGGGCGTGTTGTACAGGCCCAGGGAGATCTTCAGCACGGTCGACGAGGGCGACCTGACTAAGGGAATATTCATCGCGGTGCTCATGGTAGCGCTGGCGGCGTACAGCACCATGACTTACATGGGCAAGATACCGTTGGATGTGCTGGCTCCACAGCTTCAGGGGGTCGACGCGGGCCCCATCACTGGTAGCATGGGCGCCATATCGGGGATAGCCTCGGGGGTCTCTCTCCTCGTTGGCTGGGTATTCACGGGGTTGCTCCTTCACCTCCTAGGTAAGTTCTCGGGGGGCGACGGCTCCATGAAGCGGTACTTCGCGCTCTACGGGCTTGCAACTGTCCCAGCCCTACTGAACCAGGTCCTACGGGTGGTTGACGCGAGCATTATGGACTCGGCGAGCCTTATCGGCTACTTCGTATCCTACAGAGACCTGCCAAGCAAGTTCGTTAAGGCGTTCATCGGGGCTAACCTTCTGAACGTCTGGTCCTTGGCGGGGATCGCGTTGGTGACGCTGAGCCTTGAGGAGAACTACGGGGTTGGAAGGGGTAGGGCGGTGCTGATTGCCCTAGTCCCGAGCGTCCTGTATTTTTCGTTGAACTACTTCACGGGTTAGCCACGGTAAAAGTGGGTCGTAACTTTGGACATTTTTTTGGTGGATACTACCCGGTGTGAGTGGGTGGCATTTTTCCCCTAGCCCTGTTTTTATGGTGAGGGGAAACTTTGTCCCTCTAGGGTTTAGGGTATTTTATGGTTCCATTAACCACGGCTAGGTTGCCCAGTCATTCCCATCAAGGGGATCAAGGCTCTTTATGTCTATGAGACTGAGATCAACTATAGGGACGTTGATACTATGAACATGGCGGCGCGTCTTCGAACGTGGGGCTTCCTTCGCCTGAATATGGCCAAAGCCTGTATGTTTACATCAACAAGAAAAGAAATTATTTTGTTAGAAATGTGGCGGGTCGGGTTCAGACCCGATCCTAGGTAAAGAGAACAAGCAGGCTCGCCGCGTTGATGCGCCGAGTTACTGCGAGGGGCTAGTTCTTAGCTGCCCTTTTCTCTTTTCTCTTTTTTCTTTTTTCCTTTCTTTCCTTCTTGGTTAATGGTTTCTTCTTGGCACTTCGCATACCCAATTCAATCGCCTCATAGGATGAACATGATCGAGGATACATAAGTCTATCAATTAATGATGACGCTCATCACCTCAGATGGTCAAGCGCCCCTCCTGATTATGAAGCGTCACGCGCGCTTTTTTGGATAATGTTATGGTTTTGTTCTAGGGTACTTGGGTTAAAGTAAGATCAGGGGTTAAACTGGTTCCCCCTGTTTTCACTCTCAGAGGATAGACACCCGTTCTTGCGGTAATGTACAGTGTCTTGTAGTCGTTGTCCTAGGTCAAGAATTGCACATTTATGATAATTGTATAGTCGTTATGTTTCACGTTTCCTATAATTATTAACCTAGCTCCACACACCGAGGTCTTTGAGCAGACCTCATTGTGAGGCTATCGAGTGCCTGAGAACCCGAGGAGGTCCACTGATGGTATAGTTCAAACCCCGCCCCCGCATTTCTAACAAAATAACTTCTTTTCTTGTTGACGTAAACATACAGGCTTTGGCCATATTCAGGCGAAGGAAGCCCCAC
>JAUWLH010000170.1 GCA_030613835.1 Candidatus Bathyarchaeota archaeon
CCCGGAAACAGCTTTGTCGTGGGCTTAGGTCTGATCCATAGAGAGCCCCTACGTATTACCAGCACCCACATACCAGTCTCATCAGCTATCTCTGCATCCTGTAGGGTCTTGCCTGCGATTGACGAGTTCTCGCCTACAACGGCACGCTCAACGGTTTCCTCAGCGTCCTGGATAACCATTTGGAGAACCCTGTGGGGCTCCTCTCCCCTGAGGACCACTTCGGCTATCTCGGCCGCGGCATCCGCTATCCTCTCGGTGACATTGCCCATCCTTATGATACCTAGGAGGCCCTCGGGTTTGGTCTCCTCCTCGGTGCGCGAGAGCACTCGTTTCTGAAAAGCGATGTGAAGTTCGTCCATCTGCTCCTCCAGCATCATCACCTCCTCTGCGAGGAAGCTGCTGTTGAGAAGCAGAGCGCTGTACGCCAGGTCGATCATCATCTCGCTGGTGTCCTTCAGGGTCACCAGGTCCTCGGTGATTCTCTCCCAGTGAGCTCTGTCGGCGCTACTCAAGATGGTCAGCCTCCGCTCGTGCCGCTTTGACTAGGCTCTCCAGACCATCCTTGGTACCCCTGGCAACCACAACGTCCCCTGGCATGAGTAACTCCTTATCTGGGTTAATGTCCCAGAACATTCCTCGCCTCAGGGCTATAATGTCAGCCCCAACCTCGGCAGCCAGCTCAAGGTCATCAACCGTCTTTCCAGCCATGAACGAGTTCTCATCAATGACGACTCTAGTAAGGTGCTCCTCTGCCCTCTGGAAGACCTCCCTTACCACGGGATGAACCTTGATATCGTGTAGGACAAGGCTTGCGATATCAGCCGCGGCATCACTGATGGCGTTTGTGAGGCTGCCCACCTTGGCCACACCTGCCAGTTGCTCTGCGTCCCTCTTGTCACGGGCTGCCAGCATCAGGTTCATGTTTAGCAGGTAGACAAGGTCGTCTATCTTGGTCTCCAGCTCCATTACCTCCTCGGCCAGCATCTTGTTGTGGAAGAGGGCTGCCGAGTAAGCAAGATCAATCATTAATTCTGAAATATCCTTCATCTGGAGGAGGGTCTCTCGGACAGGGGCTGGTTTGTACTCAGTTTTCTTTACCTTATTCATAAAAGCGGCTCAACCTTGAATGTGCGTTCATGCATCGAACCCAATATTAGAGCAATACTCAATCCGTTCATAACCTTTCTGGTTCACCTGTACAACACATCCATTAAATCACAGAGGCGCGCGCACTTCTTTACGGTAGTTGGGAAAAATGATACGACCGTTATCTGCCGCTACGCCTAGTCTGTCTCGGGATATTCTAGCTTGTAGATGAGGACATAACCGTTCTCACTCTGGAAAGCGGGTTTGAATCCCTCTGTGGGGAACTGGTACATGAGGCTCACAAGTGTGCTATCCATGTATCCTTGGTTGTAAACCCCAGCCGTGTAGTTGACGTAGTCATTTAGATCAAGCTCACCGATCTGGACCATCCATTGCCATTTCACGTTATCACCGAAAGGCCACGCGTTCTGTACGTTGCCCGGGGCATGCGTGAAGAACACCACAATATAATCGGCGCCGTACCTCTCAAGCATAGCAAGGCTCTCCTCAGGCTGGCTCATCATTATCTTGCCAATGGTGCTGATCTGCCTCGTGGTCTGGGTCGCACCGTCAGCCATAGTGGTCTTGCCAGCCATAGCTTCGATCCAGTAACCATAGTCCCACCAGCTGCAGATCACCTCGTCGTCCCCGACGTTCTCCTTCATCCAATCGAGTGCCTGGGGCCAGTCCTTGGGGTACTCCCCGTTGATCTTGACGCTGATAGACGATGATGCCAACTGCGTCGGTGAGTCCGCGGCCCTGATAGCGCTGGTCAGGTTTGGTATCAGCGCCAGAAGCATAAATGCCATGAAGAACAGCACCAGGCGCTTGCTGACGCCAGAGATGACGCTCTTTCTTCTGGCTCTTCGGCTGCTTGACTGTGATGCCTGGGGTTTCAGGAACGGTTGAACCGCCTTTACGATCCCGTAGGCCCCCATTAAGCAAGCGGGTGCCGCCAGGATCTGTGTTAACCTGCTCATGACGCCCGCGAAGTATAGACCTGTTGTGAAGAATACAAGCATGTACAGGTTCTTCTCGTCAAGCTCCTTCACGGCGTAATAAGAGCCGAACACCCCTAGAGCGAGAACCAAACCGTAATCATTGAATAGTGAGGTCCAGGCCGTGACGTGGTTCTCGGCTATAGATTCGTAAAGGAAACTGCTGGTTGATGTGAACGGGTTAAGGACCTGAAGGAACTTGTTACCAAGAGGCAGTGTAACTCCAACTGCTGGCAGAATATACACGAGCAGAACCGCAAGAACCACTAACCCAGTGGCGCCAACGCTTACAACGCTCACATCGATCTTGTCCTTGACGAACTCGTATCCGAGCAGAACTGCGACAAGCCCGAACGCTGCCAGGCTATCCATCCCCATGAGGCTGTTTGGACCCAGCCTTGGCGTCAATGAGACGATAAGAAACCCGAGTCCGATGGTAAAGCTGTATGAGATGAGATACTTTGTACTGTACTTTTCAGAGGCAACAATCAGAAGCATGTAAAGCATGAGGAGCCCGGTCATGTACTTGGCTGCTCCCCAGCTAGCGTAGATGAGGCCCAGGGATAAACCGGATAGAATCGCGTAGATTACCTTCTTCTCGATGTTGTGTCTATCATCGTTTGCTCGTAGGAAAAACAGACTCGTCAACACGATGGCGAAGATACCGATGTTCTCAGTGTCAAAGAAGCCCAGGGTAGACCTGCGGATATACGCTGGGCTAATCGCCATGAATAGGGCAGCGAACACCCCTGCTGATCCGCCTGCAACCTCTTTCCCGAGGAAGTATATCGTGATAATAGTCAAGACCGCCATGAACACGGGGAAATAAAGAGCCACATCGAGGACAGTCAGATTTGAGATGAATATCTTCGCTATCCCGTAGAGGAAGGCTGCGGTGAACGGGATTCCGGGATAAGCGCTGGCTGCGATATTTCTACCCATGGGGTACCAGCTCAGGTCGTCATGCCATGTCCACCATGCAGCGTAGCCGTTCTCGACGACGTACTCGGTTGCCCTGTACTGGAACAGGGGGTCGAAGGCGGTGAGGTATGCACCGTACTGGAGAGGAAGTATCCTAATCAAGGTGGCCACAACCGCAAGGATTGCGATCACGGCTATCTCGATGGCCTGAAGCCGGGAGATCCTTAATTTGCTCAATATTGCGTCCGTATCAAATCCCTGTGAGTTATCAGTCAAAACTTTAGACTCCGTTCATGTAGGATATGCGAGTCTTTTATTTAAATTGCGATAACTAGGAGTGTCTACGATGCGTATCGGACTAATTATAAACCCTATAGCTGGGATGGGAGGAAGGGTGGGACTCAAGGGCACCGACGGCGAGGAAACACTCAGGGAGGCCATCAAGAGAGGAGCGGCCCCCAGAGCACAGAACAGGGCGAGCCAAGCCCTAGAGACACTGAAAAAAGCGGATATCCAGTGGATGACTTGGGGAGGCCCCATGGGTGAGGACGTCCTTAGGGGACTCGGGTTCGCACCCCAGGTACTCGGTTCACCTTCAAGCGAAAAGACTGGGAAGGAAGACACCCTGAAGGCGGCGGAAGCCATGCTTGAGGTGAAGCCCGACCTGATCGTGTTCACAGGGGGGGACGGGACCGCGGTTGATGTGATGAGCGTTGTAGGCGGCCAAGTTCCGATACTCGGCATCCCGTCCGGGGTCAAGATGTACAGCGGCGTGTTCGGTACGACGCCGAGGGCGACG
This sequence comes from Candidatus Bathyarchaeota archaeon, assembly GCA_030613835.1. Lineage (GTDB taxonomy): Archaea > Thermoproteota > Bathyarchaeia > TCS64 > TCS64 > RBG-16-57-9. The sequence goes on from JAUWLH010000170.1 coordinate 3,805, forward strand.
GGGGAGCTTGTGAGGAGATTCATAGCGGGCGAAGCATCGGTGGCTGAACGCGAGGTGATGGACATCGACGAGGAGGCGTACAGGGAGGGGTACCTGTCCGCGGAGCTCAAGGGGTACTCCCGGACGCCATTCATCGCGTTGCTGGTGCTCAACGAGAAATCGGCGGTGCACACGATTGACGAGGACCTCATCAAGGAGTCCATCGGGGAACGGATCGCAGAAGAGATGAAGCAAGACTCGCTCTACATCATGGGGCCTGGCTCAACCGTGACCTCGATCACCGATCACCTGGGACTGGACA
>JAUWLH010000101.1 GCA_030613835.1 Candidatus Bathyarchaeota archaeon
AGTCCAGGCTTGTTGAGTCTGATGAGTTTAAGGCGTTTTCCTTTTTCATGGAAGCGGTTGACCTTGTTCCTGATATCTGGATGCTTGGATTAAAATGAGCGAGACTTGTGTTCGTTTGTCCCTCTTGGATAAGGCTGTTAAATGTTGTGTCAAAGCGTATGAGATTGACTGCAGTAACGTCCAGGGCCTTCTTCAAATGGGGAGCCTTGTTCATAGGTTGGAGTGGTTTGAGCGGGCGATTCATTACTATGAGCTTGTTTTGGAGAATGAGCCGGAAAACACTGTTGCCTGGTTTGGGTTAGCAGCCGTGCATAAGGATACCCAATGTTACGTGTAGGCGGTCACGTGTTGGGAGAATATATTGCTGATACTGGATGCGCGTAAGCTGTGATGTGAAACCGGTTGGTGGAGAGCATGTTACATCATCAATTGAAGCAGGCTGTGGAGACGCATCTTTCCGAGGGTAACCGTTGCAGGTTTGAGTGTACTATGGGTCCCTGGGGTGGAGAGGGGTCACTAAGGGTTGACGTTCACTATTACCGGAAAGGTAGAAGCTATTATGTGGAGTGTGAGACAAGGCCCAACATTAGGCGCCTCAGGAAAAAAGGAGAGAAACGAAAAGGGTATCGTCGAAGAACTGTTTACTATCTCATGGTCCCGTCCACGGAGTTTGTGAAAAAGGATTGGAGGCAGCTCCATGGGTTCTTTGATAAAGTATACAGCTACGATGTGGCACTCGATGAGATCAATGACGTGGTTGACTTGAGAACCCTGGGCTGGGTTCGAGACCTTGTCCTTGACGTTGCGATGCCGTTCTTCAAAAGCCCAGGGTACAAAGAATTCAGCAGGTTCTTCTGGATGAGAAAAAACCGTGTAAACACTTTTCTCTATTACCGGTTTCACTGTTTACGCTGTTGTATGGGACATGGTCGAGTAATTTATTTTTGTAGATATGACACATGTCAAACGTACAAGCTGTTTAAAGGCAACAAAGACCCTCCTGAACTTGTCTAGAAAATACCCCAAGCACGCTTTGGCAATATGCGCACGTGCGCAATTGATTACACATATGTTAGACATTAGTTGACACATGCGCGCGCAAAAACGTAGAAACACTGAAACAGCAGTTACTCGACGAGAACTGACTAAAGGTACTAACTCATTGTAAGGAACCAAAAACATTCAAAGAGATAAGAGCCACAAAGATCAATGAGGGAAAACTCTTCAAAGTTCTCAAAAAGCTAAAGGTTAGTGAGGCCCTTCTTTTCGCCGACGGAAAATATTACACATCTCCAGACGTACTTGAATACATGGACTAGAATCATAAAATATCTTATCAACACCCTTTTTCTCTTTTTATTTACTATTTTTTATTACTGTAGTTACATAACAGCGGAGACTAGGGAATTTACTTGGGGAGCCCCATGATGAGCTCAATCTCCCGCTTTCCCCCAATGTACACAGGGACCCGCTCCGAGATTGACTCTGGAACAATTGAAAGGAGATCAACAACGCCGTCGCTGACCGCTCCCCCTGCCTGGGTCACGATATACCCCATCGGTGCGCACTCGAATAGCAACCTCAGTTTGCCCCTCTCGCTCCCAAGGTACCCCGGGTAGGTGAATACACCTCCCTTGTGGAGTATCTGGTGGACATCGGCGACGAAGGAGCCGCTGAACCTGATCTTGTACCCGTCGGCCTCCAGCCTGGATATGAACTCCTCGTGGAACGGCAGGTACGTGTTCCTAGCTGCCCCTTGCCCCAGTCTTTTCTCGGAGCCAATGGTAAAGTTCTCCTTCCGTAGCACAAATTCCCCGTCAGCGTGAAGCACGAACTCGTGAACTCCATCGCCCACGGAGTAAACGAGCACGGTAAGGGGCCCGTAGATGACGTACATGGCACCAACCATATCACTACCCGGCTTCAGGACACCGCCACGTTGTATACCAACGATAGTTCCAACAGTCAGATTAACGCTCAGCAGCGAGGAGCCGTCGAGCGGGTCAATTGATACCGCCAGGTCAGTGTCTGACTCGAACTCCAGTATCTCTGGTTGCTCCTCCGAGGCTAGATACCTGACCAGTCCGGAGCCGCCCAGCTCCTTGATGAACAAGTCGTCGGCCCATACGTCCATGGCAGCCTGCTGATCCCCGTATAAGTTGCTAGTATCCGCTTTTCCCTGATGTGTGATGAAACCCCTGCTGATGGCCTTGGTGACCTCGGCTATCCCGAGAACCACCTCAACTAAATCCTTGTCGTATCCTTCCAGATGTTTGGATAACTGCATCTCGCCCACGGTATGGGTAGTACAGGCTACCCTTTTGATTATTTCTAAGAGGGCTCAGGTACACGGGTCGACATGGCCTTCAGGTCAACGATGGGAGAGCCCTCAAAGGCATCTAGACCCTTGACTGTCACCCTGCATCCATTAACGGAGACGATCTCAACTCGGGTCAAGCCTATTGGGTTTGGTCTTGATGGGCTATGGGAGGCGAAGACTCCCCTTAACTCGGTCTCACCGTGCCTCCTTGGCACGACCTCAAGCACGCTCCTGTGCTTGTCGTCGTCCCTGAGGTGGAACCAGAAGAGAACGTACATCTCCCGGTACATGTCAAGCTTGTCAAGTCCGGGGCAGAAACGTGGGTAAATCTCTATCACCGAGAGATCATCCTTGGCTTCAACAACAGACCCTATGAACCTGACCTCACCTGTCTCCATACCTTTGAGTTGGCGCACACTGATTTGTGTTTAACTGAATGACTTATTATAACCATGGGAAAAGTATTGGTTGAACAAGGATGAGCAAGGTTTCCGTTGTAAGGAGTAGGGATAAGCCCACCGATGAAGAGGTCTACGGCCTCGTCAAGGAATCAATCGACCTAATCGGAGGAATCCAGAAATACGTCAAGCTAGGGGACACCGTAGCACTCAAGCCAAACGTGGTCACGGGAGAGGGCGCGGGGCCAGGCGTCACCACCGACAAGCGCGTGGTGGCGGCCATGATCAGGCTCAGCAAGGAAGCCGGAGCATCAAGAGTCATGGTTGTGGAGGGGGCAGGGTACTTCACCCAGACCAGCAGGGCTCTGGAGCTTAGCGGCATCAAGGCACTGGCCGAGGAGAATGGCGCGGAGATAGTGGACGTCGATAACAGCCCCATCGTAAATGTGGACGTGCCAGACCCGCTAATCATCGACGTGGTTGAGGTATCCAAGGAGTTCATGGACGCCGATGTCAGGATCAACATGCCCGTCATGAAGACCCACGACCAGCTCAGCGTCACCCTGGGAGTCAAGAACCTCAAGGGCGTCCTACCAAGGTACATGAAGCGCAACTTCCACAAGATAGGCGTCGTCAAGGGCATACTGGACCTCAACAAGGCGGTGCCAGTGACATTAACGGTCCTAGACGCCATAGTAGCCATGGAGGGACTGGGCCCCAGCTACGGGCCCAAGGTGGAGCTCAACACCATCATCACCAGCGCCGACATCTACGCCCTCGACAGGGTCGCCTCTAGGATCATGGGGTTTGATGTGGCGGAGCTGGACTACCTCGTCGAGGCAGCTGCAGCCGGACTCATTGACCTAGACCAGGAGCCAGAGGTGGTAGGCGAGCCCGTCTCAAGCTACACCTACAAGTTCGAGAGGGCCCCCACGGGGCTGGAGTTCGCCGAGGGAGTTTCCGTCATAAGCGACGGAGCCTGCAGCGCATGCCACGGCACCATCCACAGCGTCTTCTACGACCTAGAACAGATGAAGAAGATGGGCGAGATCAGGGACCTGGTCATCGTCGTGGGCAGCAACGCGGAGGTACCCGGTGATCTGACTAACAAGCCCATTATCATGGGCATATGCCAGAAACATAACCAGCTCAAGGGATGCTACGTGGTAGGATGCCCTCCCAATAACGACAAGATGCGGGCGGCTATCAGCGAGGCATGCGGTCTCAAATAATATTTTCTCCTTTATGGCTCGCGCTATGTTTCACATTTTTTTTACAATTATTAACCTAAAACCTTAATTTAAAATCAAGACAAGGTTCATAAACCAAGATTTCCCACGCAAACATAAGTTTGCTCCACACACTCTAGATCACCCAAATCAAGACCACATACAGGCTCAATTAACTCAAGGGTAACATCTATTTTTGAAACAAACTGACCGTCTTGAGGCTCAGAGAAAGACACTGGAATAATTGTTTCACCGATATTCAGTGTGGATAAGAATAGGGTAAATACTACTGTAAGGTTAATGCACTTGAATATCAACGACTTGAGCTTCATGACACATTCAGGTGACATATAGATATTATAAAGAACCCGCTGGAACGCTTTGGAACCCTCGATCCACAAACTTGGCGCACAATCTTGAACAATCCCATTCAAAGAATATTTTATTCTTCTTCACAGATAGCTTAATCATGGCTCCCTTTACGTTTTCACAGTCAATCAAAGAATATCCTTTGGTTGTGATTGATGTTGTCAAAGGATGCTGTGATGCACAGTATGAGAAACCAGAATGGGGTCTCCACTTCTCAAAGGTAAGGAAAATGCTACCAAAGCTCAATGACTTCGTTAAGAAGCACCGAGACAACGGGGGACTGATAATCTGGGTGAAACCAACACCATGGACAAAGGAATACCTACCCGATAACATCAACAAACTCTATCAGGAGAACCCAAACGCCACCTTCTATGTTAAAGACCACATTGACGAGTATAATGATTTCTCAGATGCAGTCGAAGTAGAGGCATGTGACATTGTGTTAGAGAAGAATAGCTACTCTGCGTTTACCAACCCTAGATTATCGGAATTATTGAATGGCTCATATCTGGTTTCAGGGGTATACGCTGATGGATGTGTTAACGCTACGATTATCGATGGATGGAGCAAAGGATACTTCACATATATTCTCTCAGACCTTGTGGAATCCATGGACTCTGAAAGGAAACAAAACCAGAGAAGTCAGCTTCTCTCATATGGGTGGCCATTAATGTATGGTCATGTAATATACAGCGAAAAAATTTATAGAGAATAGAAATTGTTACACCAAGGAAATATTCAAAACAAGCAGAGGAACTTAATCCATAATTTTATCCTAACTTCACCGGGCGAGTGCACAAGTATTCAATAATCATGTACTTTATACTTACATTCATCAAAGAATAGGTAAAAGGAAGTCACTCAGACATGGAAACAGGTTTTTCGCTTAACATTCCTACTAAAAAGAATAAAAAACTGGAGAAAACAATAAAATTCATCGAAAACGATATCGAAGTCACTACACTATGGCGATGCTCCAACGTTATGTCCATGGAACGCCGAAACCTCAACGATCACGGGCCAATACACATAAAAATTGTGGCGAACAGGGCGATGAAACTTTTAAGAATGCTAATAAAAAACGGTGTAGAGCCAAGCATAGTAAAGAACTACGGTATGACAGTTGAAGACGCGGAAGTAGTCATATTACTAAGCTCAGTACTCCACGACCTCGGGTTAGCAATTGTAAGAGAAAAACATGAAGTATACAGCGTGCTACTAGCGAGAGACCTGTTAAAACGATTCCTACCCACCATGTACAATATAGAGGAATCAACAATCATGACTTCCGAGATACTGCACGCGGTACTCACACACCACGAACCAAGCTACCCCCAAACACTGGAAGCAGGTATCGTAAAAGTCGCAGATGCGCTTGACATGGAAAAAGGAAGAGCAAGAATACCCTACGAAGAAGGCAGACTCAACATACACACAATATCGGCCTTCGCCATAGAAAAAGTAGATATTCTCGATGGAGACGAAAAACCCATAACAATAGCCATAAAAATGAACAACCCTGCAGGAGTCTTCCAAGTAGACAACCTACTCCTCAAAAAAACTAGAGGA
>JAUWLH010000232.1 GCA_030613835.1 Candidatus Bathyarchaeota archaeon
TTGGGGCCATGAGGCTTCCAGTCATTGGCGGAGACACCAAGAACATCGACCAGCCTGAGGCCATCAAGATGATCAGGCACAGCATCGACAACGGCGTCAACTACGTGGACACTGCGTACCCTTACCACGGGGGGGAATCGGAGAAGGTCGTGGGCAAGGCCCTGAAGGACGGTTACAGGGAGAAAGTGAGGCTGGCGACAAAGATGCCCAGTTGGCTTGTTGAAAAGTACGAAGACTTTGACAAGTTCCTCAACGAGCAGCTGGAGAAGCTGGATACAACTCATATTGATTACTACCTTCTCCACGGCCTCAACCCCAAGAGGTGGCCCCTGCTCAAGGAGCTGGGTGTATTCGAGTGGGCCGAGAAGGCAAAGGAGGATGGCAGGATCAAGTACCTTGGATTCAGCTTCCACGCCGAGTACCCTATATTTGAGCAGATACTGGAGGACTCTGAGCATTTCACGTTCTGCCAGATCCAGCTCAACTATATGGATACCGAGTACCAGGCGGGTGTCAAGGGATTGAAGTTGGCAGCCGATAAGGGGCTGGCCGTGGTCATCATGGAGCCCATCAAGGGTGGAAAGCTTGGAGTAACCCCGCCACAGGATGTCATCGATGTCTGGGCCAAGAGCGAGGTCAGGAGAACTCCCGCTGACTGGGCTCTCCAGTGGGTCTGGAACCTGCCTGAGGTGAGCATCGTGTTGAGTGGTATGTCTGAGATGAGGCATGTCGAGGAGAACTTGGTCTCAGCGTCAAACAGTGGACCTGGGACCCTCAAGGCTTACGAGTTAGCCTTGGTTGAGGATGCGAAGAAGGCTTACTTGGCCCTTGGCTTTGTCGGGTGTACGGCGTGCAATTACTGTATGCCTTGCCCGTCGGGTGTCGCCATACCTGATATCCTTGGGCTCTACAATGAGTATTACCAGAGTGGACAGAGCGATGAGATCAAGACAAAGTACTGGGAGCAGATTACCCCCGAGACTCATAGCAGCAATTGTATCAGCTGTGCGGTTTGTGAGGAGCAGTGCCCTCAGAGTTTGCCCATCATGAAGTTCATGGGTGAGACTGCACGGATGTTTCCTCAGCCAGAGTAAAAACGGGGTCTTTCTGACCCCTAATTCTTTTTCAATAGATCCCTGATCTCACGCAGTGTTATCAGCATCTCGTCATCGAGCCCTGGTCCCCTTGGCACCGGTTCCTCTAGTTTACCGTCTGGCTCTGTAGTGGTTGTGAATGGTGTCCTAAACTTTCTCAGCTCCCTGAGTATAAAGTCCCTGACCTCCTCGTGGAAGATGATTCCCTCCAGTTTCTCCTCAGGTCCCTGCTGGCTCGACCCCGAGTACCCGGCGGTCTCGATGCTCACGTTGCCTACCCCGAAGAGCCTGTCGAACGGACCTATCTTGCTGGCTATGTTTGTGATGGTTCTGAAGGGCACGTGTTTACGGGTAACGGTGATAATACCCTTCTTGACGTATATCTCTGGCATGGTCTCACCTGACTCGCTGATGACGCTATACTCTATGCTGTTGATGTAGATGGGGGTCATGACGAGGGCGGGAATGAGCCAGATCAAGTTGCCATAGATCAGCCACCTGCTCATAATGGGCATCCACACTTCCATCGTGGCAAGTGCAGGCCCGAACTCAGCGGGATCAATGACGTAAAACCCTCGTATGAAGAGGTACGTGGCAAGCAGTGTCCCCAACCATATGGTCACTCCTATCGCTGTATTCTTTGCCCAGAGCTTGTGCAAGTACGCTCTGTCTGGCTTGAATATCTTCCCGCTCACCACTTTCTGGACGGGGGGCTTGATTACCTTCGTTTCTATTCCTTTACTCAATCTGTTTTCCTCTTGTAACGTGGAATTTCCTTGGCCGCTAACCTGTTGAAAACGATGATGCTCAACTCGGTCATTGGGAGTGTATGCTCCTCAGAACGCAACACCAGATTGTACTCATGTACAATGGTGTCAAGCGTCTCTCTGCACTCCTCTTCGCTTGGGCACTCGTGGCACAGTTTTCCACCGTAGCTGTCGTGCCTGTACCAGACCAAGACCCCCTGTTTCTCAGTGTACACTATGTATACCTGTGTGTTTGCCTGGAAATCGAATCCTATGAGGATTCCCTTGTAGTCTTGGATGCTTGTTATATCCAATCTGTGGCTCTTGGCGTGGTCTTCGAGGGTCTTCCTGATCTTTCCTCTGGCCCTATTGAGGACCCTGGACGTGTAGGCAGGTGTCCATTTCTCTTCTGTGTTGTTTTCAGCTATCTCGCTGGTGCTGTATCCTTGGTGGAACTGTGTCCACACCGTCGATTCATGTTTTGATAGCAGGCCCATTTTTAATTCCTCTTGATGCGCTATTAACACATCTTTATATTTTATTGGTAAACATTTACATATAAAAATATTGATCTATTGTCCAGTTTAAAATAGTAATTTAAATCAGCCCTATACACGCCATTCCGAAAAGCGAGGGTAGGATACAACCTTTACTTAGATCAATTAGGCGATCCTCTTTGGCCGCCTCGTGAATACGCTTGTGTCGTACTCGATGGGCTCTCCGACGCTCCACAGGAAGATGTGGGCGGTGCTGGGGCCGACGCGCTTGAACCTGGACTTTAGGCGACCTACCACCACTTTGTAGTTGGTGCTCTTGTCCAATCCGTCCAGCCACTTCTGGAAGTTGCCATACTCCTTGATGATCCTCTTGAACTCCTCGGCGTTCTCGATGGTGGCCATGATCTTCTGCCTGTTCCTGATTATTCCGGCGTCGTTCCTGAGCCTCTCCTGGTCCTCAAGCCCATAGGCGGCTACCTTGTTGATATCAAAGTTTTCGAACGCCGTCTCAAAGTTGGGCCACTTGTTAGCTATCATAACCCAGTTGAGCCCTCCCTGGAAAATGCACCGAGTCATGTTTGAGAAGTACTCAACATCCGTTGATGGCCTCTTGTCCTTGTATACCCACTTCGGTAGGGTCATTCCTGGCGGCATGATAAAGCCATAACTCCGGGTGTTTTTGAAGGTTTCAGTGTCCCCGGTATATGGCGATGAGGTCGCTGATGATGCCATGGGCCGTCTCGACGCCCCCTGCGCCCCTGCCGATTACCGTTATATCATGAAGCCCGTCAGTCGTGAAGGTGAGGGCGTTCATTGTGCCGTTGACAATGGCAAGCGGGTCTATCATACGAATCCACTCAGGT
>JAUWLH010000216.1 GCA_030613835.1 Candidatus Bathyarchaeota archaeon
ACTACACCGAGCTCATACAGACCGCACCCGTGTGGCTGACCGAGATGAGCCAATACCCAGGGCTGATCGCTTTAACCGCGATCCTATTCTTGGGAGGTCCCATCGGCAAGTCAGCCCAGTTCCCGCTCCATGAGTGGCTACCTGAGGCCATGGCTGGCCCGACGAGCGTATCTGCGCTCATCCACGCCGCCACAATGGTCAAGGCGGGAGTCTACTTGGTGGCGAGGATCAGCCCCGTATTCTACATAGGCGCACACGTGCTGCACCTGCCTGAGGCGAAGATATTCTTCACCATGATAGCCATCGTGGGTGGATTCACAACTTTCCTGGCAGCGAGCCAGGCCGTGGTCTCAGTTGAGCTCAAGAAGATCCTGGCCTACTCAACAGTCAGCCAGATCGGGTACATGATGCTGGGCCTTGGACTAAGCGGTTTAACGGAGGGGGCATACGTCGCGGGAATGACTGCGGGTATCTTCCACCTGATAAGCCACGCCTTGTTCAAGGGGGCACTGTTCCTAGGTGCGGGGTCAGTGATACACTCGATCCACAGCATCTACACATTCGACATGGGCGGCCTGAAGAAGTACATGCCAAAGACCTTCTGGCTCATGGTGCTGGCCACCATCAGTCTGGCAGGCGTACCGCCGTTCAGCGGTTTCTGGAGCAAGGATGCGGTATTCATCGCGGCCATGCTGGCGGGAACCCCGCTGGCGTACGCACTGCTGGCGGTTGGAGGCATCAGCGCGGCAATGACAATGATGTACAGCATAAGGTACATCTGGCTTACCTTCCTTGCACCCGAGAGCGATCACATCCAGGAGATGGATCACCACGGACACACGCCGCATGAGGCCCCGATTTTAATGTGGGGGCCCATCGCGCTGCTTGTAGCTGTGATGCTCGGAATATCCGTTCTGGGACTTGTGGGACAATTCAATCCCGCTCTGAACCCCGAGATATTCGTCGAGCAACAGGTGGAGCACGCGCTGCACGCGATCATGCCCCACGGGGTGGAGCTGCACGTGCCTCACGTTGGATTTGATATCAAATCCCAGGCCTGGACCCTCAGCGCGTTCCTGCTGGCCGTCGGTATCATCTCCGGTAGAACCTACTACTGGGGAAGGCCGGTGACCGAGTGGGACATGGAAAGAACGGGCTGGAGAAAATCCGTGTACAACTTCCTCTGGAACAGGTGGTACCTGAACCGAATCTATTATTTAGTGTTCGTGGACGGCTTCATCCTAGCCGGTCGAAGCGTCTACGCGAGCCTGGAGAAGGGTTTCTTCGACAGGATCACGCCCGTTGTAAGCGGGCTATTCATCAAGCTCGGTATTGATCTCTACGGAACATTGGAGACCGAAATACTGGACAAAGGACTCAACAACGGGATTCCCGCTCTGGCATCCTCGCTATACCACCGGGCTAAGAAGCTCCAGACGGGAGTCTTGAGCTACAACATTGCCTATATGGCGTTTATCTTCGTCGTGTTGATTCTCTTGTTTCTAAGTCTTGGAGGAATGCACTGAAAATGGTATTCGAAAATACACTGGCACTGGTACTTCTAGTACCATTAGTATCATCACCTCTTGCCTACTTGTTGGGCAAGAGTATGGGAAAGAAAACTGGCTGGATAGCGGCCGCACCGCTCTTGGTGACGCTGCTACTCCTTCTCAGCGTCGCCTCTCAGACCCTTCAAGGAGGATCATATGTGGAACACTATGACTGGATACCCACGTTGGGCATAGGTTTTGATCTACAGGTTGATGGGCTAAATATCTGGGTCCTTTTGACGATCAACATACTCTGTCTGTTCGTCAGCATTTACAGTATACCATACATGGAGCACAGGTTCCATGAGATGGGGAAAGAGACAGGTGAAGACGTCAGCAGCTCGGGCTACCCCAGCTACTATACTCTGTTCCTGCTCTACGCAGTGGGAATGCTCGGAACCGTGATGGCGACAAACACTATCCAGTTCTATATGTTCTACGAGTTGATGCTGGTTCCAAGCTGGGCATTGATAAACAACTACGGTTACGGTGAGAGGGAGCGCATCGGTATGATGTACTTCATGTGGACCCATGTAGGCGCGGTCATCCTGCTGGCAGGACTGTTAAGCGGCTACTGGATTACAGGCAGCTTCGCTATCTCCGCGCTGAGTGGAGTAGTGGGGCACCCACTAGCTGGATGGGTCGTAGTGGCTATCCTACTCGGTTTCCTGACCAAGATGGCTGTCTTCGGCATCCACATATGGCTGCCGTACGCACATGCTGAGTCACCCACACCCATCTCTGCGCTACTGAGCCCCGCCATGATCGGTATCGGGACATACGCGGCAGTCAGGATGGTGGCGATACCCATGCATGAGACCTTTGCATCATTCAGCATGGTCTTCTCGGTATGGGCCTTGGCCACAATGGTCTACGGTGGCTTCATGGCGCTGGCCCAGGACGATATCAAGCGTTTCCTAGCCTACTCAAGTGTCAGCCAGATGGGATACCTGTTCCTTGGACTGGCAAGCGCGACGGCCTACGGCGAGGCGGGAGCAATCTTCCACTACGTGAGCCACGGCTTCGGCAAGTGCATCTTGTTCTGCGCCGCTGGCGTACTCATCGATAGGACCGGCACAAGGAGCATCAAGAAGATGGGTGGGCTTGCAGCCAAGATGCCCGTCACGGCGACCCTAGTCCTCATCGGTTTCTTCGCCATCGGCGGAGTTCCTCCAACTGTGGGCTTCATGAGCAAGTTCATGATCTTCACGGGGGTCTTCGAGAGCGCGTTGGTTGGCTCTGAGGCCCAGCTGATGGTGGCCATAGTGTCCATCATCATGACTGTGCTGACGGTGGGCTACTCGCTCTGGATTGTGAGAAGGGTCTTCTTCGGTCCCCTAGCTGAGGGAATGGAGGATGTCAAGGAGGGATCAATACTAATGCTGGTGCCCATGGCAGTATTCGCTGTCATCTCCATCGTTATCGGGGTCTACCCGAGGCTAGTCCTAGACTACCTCCTCCCATTCTTCGGTTAAATAGCCTAGGCTACTTGCTGAACCATCTTTTCCTATTTTGAGATAAACCGCTCAGTGAGAACTGGTGTTAACAGTACTAAGCCGAACCAGAATACTAGGCCTAGCGTGAGGTTGACTATGCTCACCTTCCACTTATCGACGAGACCCACGAGGGGAACCAGCTGGTGGACCTCCCACGTGAGGGGCAGCCCATGCAAGGTGTGAACGTTATCGGGGAAGCTCACGGGTCTGCCATAAATCAGAGCTGCCAACGCGAACAATGAGACAGAAACCTGATACATCGTCCTTCTCATGCCTTTCCCAAGGAAACT
>JAUWLH010000291.1 GCA_030613835.1 Candidatus Bathyarchaeota archaeon
GACCACGGTCGTAGCTACGCCTCTCTCTATAACCCATTACTTTCACTCCTATTACGTATCTTGATAAGTAGAATACACGCCGAAACGATACTCCAGATATCTGAGTCAAGGGAACAAGCCCCGCTATTAAATCTATGCGTATTCCAGGCCATGATTCTCTCGAATAGGTTGAAATATCGAGGTTCTGCAGATAGGTCATGGCTGGGGACGTAGGAAAGGACATCAAGATCCTGGAGCAGTTCATCCAGATATACTGCGATACCAAGCACAGGGAAGCCGAGAAAAGCGAAAAAAACGGTTTAAAACTCTGCCCGGAGTGCCACGAGACCATGGATTACTCAAGGACGCAAAGGGAGTTATGCCCCCTGGACCCGAAACCCACCTGTAAGAACTGTGAGACCCACTGCTACAAGCCAGATCAGAGGCAGAAGATCAAGGACATCATGAGACATTCAGGGATGCACCTCATCAAGAGAGGCAGGATAGATATGCTATTCCACTACTTCTTCTAGACCTTTGTCGGGCTCTTTGATGTATAGCCAGGTCAGTATGAAGCAGGGAACGTTCACCGCCATGAAGATGTAGATGGGCAAGGTATGGCTCACATGGTCGTAGATTAGCCCACCTGAGATACTCCCACCCGCAACGGCCAGCAGACTGAAAAAGCTCTTACTTCCCATCACCCTTCCACGTTTGTCCTCGGGGTTTAGGTCGGCCCAGAGGGCCTGGGTCGAGGTGTAGAAGATTATGTTGATCAACCCGATTATGGGAGTTGCCATGATGAGCCTCGAGAATGTGGCGTTCAGCAGTATGGGGACGACGACAGCGGTCAGGGCGTACCCGAATAGGAGAGGCCTAACCCTGCCGAACCTGTCAATTATCTTCCCCGCCGGGATAGCGATCACAATCATGGCGACCCCTATGATTGCCCCCAGGTAGGAGAGCTGCACCTCGGTGATGCCCAGATCGTTTACCATGTACAAGGTCATAATGGTGTTGAACATGACATTAGGGACGATGAAGAGCAGCTCCACGGACAACAGGGTGGATAGGACTTGGGGAACCTCCTTCCAGACCCCGATTCCCTCCGCGAAGCCCCTCGCGCTGCCGAGGCTTTCTAGGACATCTCTCGTCGTTACCTCGGGTTTGTCACTTTCCTCCACCAGCCTCCACCTCATCAGGGAGGCAGCGAGGAAGGCGAGAGAGACGAGGGTAAAAGCGATACGGGATGTCCCAATGACACCGTAACTGGTGAAGAGGAAACCCGCGATCAGAGGCGAGGGAGTAGTCGATACTTTTGTGATTAGGTTGATGAGACTGTAGCCAGTCCCCCTCTTGTCCTTGGGCAGAGATTCCATAATGATACTATCGAACCCCGGGGTGTATATCCAGCAGAAACTTGTGAATATAGCTCCCAGGAGAATGTATTGCCAAGAAGGAGCGAAGGCATAGAGAAGGTAGGATGCTGAGGCCAGCAGGGTCATGACGATGATGAGTCTCTTCCGCCTGAACTTGTCAGCCAGGTTCCCACCTGGGATCTTGACAATAGCCTCAGTGAGGACGGCCGCTGCACCGATGAGTCCTAGAGTAGTAGCGGTCCCACCTAGCTCCGTCACATAGAGCGGATAAAATGTGTAAGCCATCTCCCGTGTGAAGTCCACAAGGAGCCAGCCTACTATAATTATCAGAAAATTGCCACGAATGAAACTGAAATCGCTCAGTAGCCCCCCGGATTTAGCCTCACCGGTTTCCATATCGTTAGCGATATGTCTGGGTTATTAACAATTACTAACAAGTTGAGACCACAAAAGGTTACCGAGATATATTTCCGTTTATTGCATGTAACATACAACAAGACTATAAGCCACAACTCCACACCAGTGACGCCGTGTTCACCATGCTAGATGTGGGAAACTTCTTCCTCTTCATCTCCGGGTTCCTGATGATTTACACGGCCTACCAGGACAGGAATGTGTTATCGGGCTACAATCTGGTTGGGAGCCTAATGCTGGCCATCGGGATCTCCTTCGTCATAGTCTTCTACATCCAGCAAGGATTCTGGGTGAGCACGTTCCTAACGATGCCCAACTACCTATACTGGATCGTGGTCGTGGTGTTCCTACTCAAGAATAAGAGAAAATAACTACAATGATGCGTACCGTTTCTATATACATTTGATTTAAATGTAAGAGTCCATCCATATGCCGCGTAAGGTGTATATATTGGAGAATAGCATGCGCGAGTACTATCTCATGATCATAGGCGGAACGCTGACAATGTTTGCAGGGGGCTTTATATGGCCCATCTTCGCGCCCTTCGTGAGGACGGAGTTCAGCGCATCTCTCCAGCTCGTCGGATTCGCCGTCTCGGGCTACTTCCTCCTGAGGATGTTGACAGAGTTCCCCATCGGCGTCATGAGTGACAGGATGGGCCCAAGGCTCCCACTGATAGGGGGAAGAGTGCTAGCAGTCATTGGCGCCTACATCTGCTACAGAACTACCAATATCT
>JAUWLH010000176.1 GCA_030613835.1 Candidatus Bathyarchaeota archaeon
TTTCGGGTTGACTGGTTTATAAGAAACAGAGGGGAGGGGAGCCGCCCGGTCAGGGACGTCTCGCAGACGATCACGTCATACCTCCTGGGAGCGGCTTAGGTTCTCTAATTCCTTTTTCGGAAACCACGATATAAGGTTCACAGACCACTGCTACCTATTTCCCGAAGGGTTTATGGGGGCATCCCTCCCAGCCTCATGTATGCGGGGTTTCCTTGTACCGTACATCCGTGAGCACAGGGATCAGCTGGTCTATGTCCTCCTTGCCGAGCTCAGCTTAATTATCATGTCCCTAGTTGTTTTGATAGCCCAGCCAAACTACCCGGCCCAGACCCGCCTCATGAGAGCGGTGTTCGCTTTGGTATGCGCTCTAGGCATCATCGCCGGGGTCTCCCCTGCGGCCATCTCGTTCTCCGGGGCAGAGAGGAGGGATGGGGACGGCGTATCGGGGCACCACCCTGATTGCGGGAGGTTCAACGGCCACACAGTCAATCTGCTGGGCAAACGGAGATGTGCCGGGTGTACGGGTCTGGTGATCGGTGCCGCGGCCTCGCTGGTTGGCCTTGCCCTAGAGTTGGGGCCTCGTGGACCGAGCATCGAGACCATGTTCTGGGGCGGGGTCGTCCTCGTTGGACTGGGCCTTGCCCAGCACTTCATTGACCTGGGAAATGAATGGGTCCACCTATCTCTGAACATCTGGTTCGTGGTGGGGACGTGGTTCATGTTCGAGTCTATTCAAGCTCTTGGACTGGGTGTGGATGTCCAAGTGTACTTCCTGTCAATGACAGTTTTCTGGGTATGGGCAAGGATCAGGGCGAGCCAGTGGACCCACGTGGGGGTTTGCAGAGGCTGCACCGAGAGATGCGAACATATCTTTGAGTAATCTTTGTATAACTCTTCTCCACTTTCTATTGTGATTGATTTTGGTGTACTGCACAAAGTGTGGAACCGAGAACGAGGAAGAGGCATCTGAGTGCTCCAGCTGCGGTGCTCCACTGAACCCGTCTCTCACAAGATACAGGAGGAGAGATTGGGACATGGAGGACGACTGCTTCGGTGGACATGATAGGACCACTTGGCCCCTGATCTTCGGCGGCTTCCTGATACTCCTGGGTCTCTCGACCCTGCTGGACGATGTGTTTGGGTGGTTCAGGTTCGATACCCTGTGGCCTCTCTTCATAATAGGCATAGGGCTTCTCATCGTATCCAACGCCATGCGAAAGCGGCGTTAACCCTATTCTCTTTGATCCATCTGCCTGACGCGCTCATAGAGCACTATGGCAGTGGCGACGCTCACGTTAAGTGACTCCAGTTTGCCTATCATGGGGATGTGGACGACCTTGTCACATTTGCTCATTAACGTGGGGTTGACTCCCTTGCTCTCCCCGCCTAGCACAAAGGCTACAGCTCCCGTCAGGTCCTCGTCGTAGTAGGGTTTCTTGCCCGAGGAGTCAATGGCGATGAGCCGGACGCCGTCGTCCTGAAGCCGCTTGATGGCTGGGTATAGGTTTGTCCGCCAAACCGGCACGTAGAGGCTCCCGCCCATCGAGACCCTGTGAACTGTCTCGCTTAGCTTGGCCGAGCCCCGCTTGGGGATGGCTATGCCGTCGAACCCAGCCCCCTCGCAGGTCCTGATAATGGCGCCCAGGTTATGGGGGTCCTGCACCTCGTCCAGTATCACCACGCATAGGTTCCTGCCAGTTTCCTTGAGTACCTTGCCGAGGCTCCACAGGGCGTTGGTCTGGGCGTACCCTATGATGCCCTGGTGTTTGCCCGTTGCGCTAAGCTTCTCCATCTGCCTCCTGTTTACCATCTGGACGGGGACGCCAGTTTTCCGTGCAATGTCCAGTATTACCTTTATCTTTACTTCCTTGTCGTGTCCCCTCTCAACCTTGAGCAGGGTCACTGTGCCCTGTTTCATGGCCTCGTGAACAGGGTTCCGTCCTTCAAGCTGGATCATTGCGCGTACCTGCGTTGAATATCAGATGCTCTTTCTAAAACCTTCTCTATTTATCTGGATTCAGGACGTCCGATTGTTCCTGCTCCACTGACCCAGTAGAAGCCCCATCACCGCCCCTAACGCGAGGGAAAGCCCGAAGTACCGCTGGGCGTAGATCCTGATGATGCCGCCGATAATAACGCTAAAGATCATCCCATTATGGGGTTGAAGCATGTCAAGATGCCCATCAGACATTAATCCCGTCATCGGTTGATATGCTTTCCACTTGAGTTAACCATTTAAGCATCACCACAGAATCGTCTAGTGGTCACATTGTCAGAGGGATCATTGAAGAACATGGGCGAGCTCCTTAGGAAGGGCGCCACTATGCTCAGCGAGAGCTGCCCCGATTGCAACACCCCGCTATTCAGGCTTAAGGACGGTAGCCTAATTTGTCCCATGTGCAACAAGCCCGTGGTCATCGTGTCCGCAGATGCCGACGTCGAGGGCATGGCCCAGCAGGGCAGTATCGACCAAACTCTTCTAAACAAGGTCAAGGAGATACAGGAAAAGCTGGAGGCTGAGACTGACCCCGAGAAGATCAACGTCCTCCTGGAGACATTGATGAAGCTCCTGGACGCCCGTGAGCGCGTACGCAAGATCACCTAGACCAGGGTTATGACTATCACTGCTGCCACGATTGTCAGGCAGCCGATTATCACCTGAGGGGTGATCCTCTCAGTGTCCTTCAGCAGAACGACACTTAAGACAAGCCCGAATAATGGATTGGCACCTATTATCGCCGAGACGACGCTTATCGTCCCCTGTTGAGTGGCCATGAACATACTGATCCACGCAACGCTGGTCGTTATTCCTCCCGCTATCAGGAACGGGACTGATTCCTTGGTAAACTTGAACTCGTTTGTCCTGCCCATGAGCTTCATCAGTATCGGGTAGGCGATTAACCCGGTCATGGCACCCACCACGGCCCCGAGGATCGACTCAGGTAGGATGTTCAGCCCCACCTTCCTGACTGCGGTGCTGGCAGCGTAGAAAAACGCGGAAACGATGGGTATCCCCATATCTCTGAGGTTTAGGTTGCTGTTCTTTCCCCCTCCGCTGATCAGCGCCACACCCGCCACCACCAGGATTGAGCCCGAGATGGTCGAGAAAGTTATCGCCTCTCCGAGGAAAACCACGCCCAGGATCATGGCCCACAGCGGGTTGGTGCCTACGAGGCTCGTGCTGACTGGCACGCCGAGCTTTTCGATGCTCAGGTAGTTAAACGTCCTGCCCATAATGGCCGCGAAGAAGCCCGCTGCGATGAAGTATCCCACGGCTTCCCAGTTGAAGGTAGGCCGATCAAAGACCAGTAGGCTGCTGAGTATCAGAGTCTGTACCGCTGCGACTGACACGGTTGCTGTTGCGGGCGTAGTGTGTCTCATGGCTTTCCTGATGAGAACGGCGTTGAGCCCGAAGCTAAAGGCCGCGATCAACGCGTAATACTCGTACCTCATGGTTATCGTCGTAGGGAATGGCTCCCCTGATTTAAACCGATGCAAAGGGGATGGACTTACCAACCCGTGGTTTTTCCATCTTGATATTGCTTTTATGTCTGGGGGTGTTCTTGGAGCACATGGGGGACAGGCTCAGTGGCATGAACATCCTGGTCACCGGTTCTGGAAGGGGTTTCGGGCAGTCGATGGCAGTGGCTTTTGCCTCAGAAGGTGCTCACGTAATCTCCACCTCCAGGACTTGGAGCGAGCTAAAGAACACGGAGAATTATGTCAGGGCCGTAGGAGGGCAGGTCACAACTATTCCCTGCGACCTCTCTGACGATGAGTCCGTCAAGGCTCTTGTGAAGGCAGTCGAGGACCTTGGTGGGCTCGATGTCATCGTCAACAACGCGGCCACTAGCCCTTGGAAGACCATCGGGGACATGACCATCACCAACTGGGACCTGGTTCTCTCAGTCAACCTTCGAGCACCGTTCCTTCTCACCAAGCTACTCTACGAGTCCATGGCCAAGAGAGGAGGCGGCAGCATCATCAACATCAGCTCGGGGGCGG
>JAUWLH010000120.1 GCA_030613835.1 Candidatus Bathyarchaeota archaeon
CGCTTATGTTGATTACCTCGATGAGGGACTTGGTGATACCAATGTCCATCGCAGCGGGCTTGTATGCCTCCTTGAAGAGCCTGGGCCTGCATGAGGCGAAGACTACCCGGTTGACCTTGTTCTTAGTGACCCATTCCTTGAATTTCTCAAAGTCCTTGTCCGTAGGCTCATAATAGCTGGAATCAACAGCCACGACGTTGGGCAGAGTTCCTGCGTATACCACAAATCCGCCGACCTTGGATGTTGCCTCGGGGCTTGCTCCCCATGGGCTGATAACTACTCCTACCTTCATCTTCATGCCTCCTTAACCCTGGCCTCCAGATCACCTATCGCAGCGGTGAACTGGCTGACCATCGTTCCACTTGACTCCAGTATACTGAGGGGCGTCTTGATGCCCGTCATCTTGAAAAAGTCTTGGATGATATCCATCTGGCCCTTGCTCCTCTCGGTTCCCTTGAGGAAGTGACACCTGTCCTTGACGCAGCCCACCAGCATTACGCCATCAGCTCCCTTTTTGATCGCATTAAGTACGTTCCTGAGGCTCAGGTTGCTCATGCAGTTGACGTACACGGGCACAAAGCTGCTGGTATACTGAGCCCCAACGAAGCCCACCGTATCCATCAGGTTATATCCGCAGTCGTCACAGATGAAGCCGAGGATGACCTTGTCCTTCTTCTCGGAAAGAATTGCCTCGGCTTGGACGTCTATCAGGTCGTAGCCATAAGTTGTTGTATTGAGCGCCCTCGTTGGGCAGCTACTGACACATAGACCACAGCTCTGGCATAACAGCGGGTCAAACTGAGGATAGTCTTCCTCAGGGATAGTGATGGCCTCGTATGGACATACGCTCCTGCAGATACCACACTTTCCACAGTTAGCCTCGTTTAGCTCAGGATGATTTACCTTCCTCTCAACATAGGTCCTCATGTATCCCGTCGCCATGTAAGTGGCAGCTCCCGCCTGAGCGATGCTATCGGGGATGTTCTTGGGACCAGAAGCAGTACCCGCGATAAAGACGCCAGGCGATCTTGTTAAGATATTAGCTACCTTCTCATCAATCTCCTTATAGAAACCGGTGTCGGTAAGCTCTACGTTGAACAGGTCTGCCAGTTCGTCTGCGCCTTCACTAGGCTTCATGCCAGTGCTTAAGACAAGAAGATCAGCATCGATGGACTGGGGGTTACCCATCCCATCGGTGTACACAACTCCCAATCCGTCACCCATTGGCGTAACATTGTCCACTTCGCCATGAACGAACCTGATACCCATCTTCTGGGCGTCATTATAAAGCGCCTCGAAACCGTAACCGCTTGCCCTTATATCACGGTAAAGAACCGTGATATCGGCCTCCGGGTTACGGAGCTGTTTGATGACTGATGCGTGTTTGATTGCCGCCATGCAACAGTATTTACTACAGTAGCTCTGATACTCTGGGTCCCTACTACCGACACACTGGATCATTACGATCTTCTTGGGTACCTTGGCATCACTCGGTCGTGCAAGTACGCCGCCAGTTGGACCAAGTGGGTCTATCATCCTAGCCAGCTGGTACTGAGTGATTACGTTGGGAAGCCCATATCCCCATTTGGGGATACCCGTAGGATCAAAATCCTCGAACCCTGTAGCCAGGATAACTGCCCCGACGTCTAGGGTCTTCTCACCGGTATCCTCCCAAGTATTCAAAGTGGCTGCAGGGAACAAGCTTGTGCAGTTTCCGCACTTGCTTTCAACCACTTTCTGGAGCGAGGCCTTTGTTGGACCTCCTCTGTAAACTAGTTCATATTGGGGTGTTCCTGCGTTTGCCACTGGGATAGCCTCGATGGGCACTCCCTTGCCCTTCTTAAGATCAGTGCGAAATTCCACTGCCTGCTTCTCGTATGTGATCTTGAATCCTTTCTCGGTACGCTCAACAGACTTTACTCGACTGTTGACGTGGTACTCGATTCCGGGTTTGGTTAGCATCTCGATGATCCCTGGACCTCTTAAGCAAAGGGTACAGTCTTCCTCTGGGAAAGTCTTGCTGATTAGACTTATTGCTCCGCCAATGGCTGGGCTCTTCTCCACAACATGGACCTTGAAGCCCTGATCCGCTAGCTCTGATGCAGCTGTAAGCCCCGCAATTCCTCCGCCGACGACCAAAGCCTCCTTGCTCCTCTCGTATTTTACTACATCGAGTGGAACAGATTGCTTGACTTTGGCAACCGCGGCAGATAGAAGCATCTTCGCCTTATCGGTCGCCTCCATCCTACTCCTGTGGACTAACGCAACCTGTTCCTTGGCATTGACAATAACCATGTTATCTGATTCAAGTCCAGCCTCAGCCATGATTGCCTCGATGGGAAGCTGGCACATGGAGCGAGTGCACGCGACTGCGACCAATTTATCACCGTCAAGTGCCTTACTTACTTTGTTCTTATTTCCTTCAGTACAGAGGGCCATTGTTTCCTGGATGCTTTTTACTCCGTCAAGTCCCTTGGCGTATACCTTTAGCGCATTGTAGTCGATCTTCTCGTTGAGTGTCTCGCCGCATGTGCATAATACTATGTTGATACTCATTTACTTGACTTCCTTTACCTCGACTATGCTGCCATCCACCGTAATGTCAAAGTCCACCATGTGAACGCTGCAGCTGGTGCATGGGTCATATGCTCTAACTATTTTCTCGAGTCTCCAGCAAGCGTCAGCCCTCTTCGTTGGGTCTGCCAACTCGCTGGCGTACTCCTTTGCGTTGTTGAATAGATCCTGCTGGATGAGGGGGTGGTTGTATGTAGTGGGCGCCAGAATGTTGGTGTACCTGATCAGGCCCTTCTCGTCGATGACGTAGTGGTGTGTCAAGATACCCCGTGGGGCCTCGATGAACGCGGCTCCTTCGCCTGCAACTGGTTTCACTGTTTTCCTTGTATCCGTTGCTGTGATACCCGGGTCCTCCAGCATCTCGATTACTTCCTCGATTCCTCCGAGTAACTCGGGAATCCTGGCAAGGTTAAATCCTTGAACCTGGACGCAGGGCTTCGGGAACAGCTTGAGATATCTTTGCTCGTACTCCAAGGCATTTGACCATGGAAGCATGCTCGCTACGTTGAGCCTGGCGAGGGGTCCCACCCTCAGGTTTCCGTTGACACCCTCAGGCTTGTAGTACGGTACCTTTGTGCTGCTGTGCTCCCAAACGGCCTCCTGGATGTGCTCGTAATAATGATTGGGGTTGAAACGCGCAATCTCTTTTCCAGTACCAGAGATAATCTTGGCATCGCCGTCGTAGATGTCATAGTGATCGTCTGGACCGTTAACCAAAGACATAAAGTTTGTCTCGATACCCGGATACTGCTCGCAGTTGGGTATATTTTTTTCGTACAGATCGAAGACGAAATCAGCGTAAACCTTGATGAGTTCTAAGACCTCCTTTCCCTCCTCATGGAGCTCCCTTCTCCTCTCTTCCTTTAGTGCAAGGGTCTGTCCGCCCGGGACAGACGTAACTACCTGGACAATTCTTCCACCAGTTGCCTGAACTACCTTGTTACCGTATGCGTGGATCTTGAGCGCTGCCTTACCCAAGTCGGGATACTTTGTCATCAGTCCGATGAAGTTCCTGTCTTCAGCGTTAAGCCCCGCCATATCTGGGATGGCCAGGAAGGCACTATGAAGACTGTGACTAGTAATGAAACCACCAGCATTCATAAGCCTCCTGAGCTTTACACCCGTTTCGGTAGGAGTCACCCCCCACGCTTTCTCTATAGCCTTGACTGAGGCTAGGTGGTGGCTTACGTAGCAGATTCCACATATCCTCTGTGTTAGCTTCGCTGCCTCTTCAGCTCTTTTTCCTAAAAGAAGGTACTCGAAGAACCTCGGGGCTACGGTAACCTGGAACTTCAGGTCATGCAGTTCGTTGTCCTTGATCTCTACCTTGATCTTTCCCATTCCCTCTATTCTCGTCAGTGGGTCTATTTCGAATGTTTCCGGCATTACCGATTCCTCCTTGCGATTTCTCCTAGAACAGACTCGGCATATGTGAACCTGTATAACATAGCGCTGTACAAATCAGGGTCGAACTCGTCCTTGATCTTGGTCAATAGACCGGTCATGGCATCGATCATAGCCATCCCTTGGTCGTCAACATCCAAACATGATCCTCTGCATCCCTCACAGACTGTGCCGGATTGTGTACAAGGGGCCCCACAACCGCCCATCGTGGCGGGTCCCATACAGAAAAAGCCCTGCTCAAGAAGACACCTATCAGGGTCATCAAGCTCTTCTGGGAGCCGCTTGAGCTCCGTTGAATATTCTCCCAATCTCTCCCTCGGACAGTCATCGCAGACCTGAGTCTTGTTGTACTCGGGTACCTCGCCATTTAACAAAGTGGTCAACATGTATGCTATGTCAGTTACCTCTGGGGGACAACCTGGGATGAAGTAGTCCACCTTAACAAAGTGCTTGATCGGGTGCTGTTCAGGGAGGGTCTCCAGATGGGTAGGGATGATGCCCTTGTCTGTTCCTCTCCAATCATTATAGATCAGGTTCATGAGTTCCTTACCATCTTTGAAGTTAGCAAGGCCGGGAATACAGCCGAAAGCGGCACAAGCACCAAAGGCGATGACAGCCCCTGATTTTTCACGGATCTCCTTGACTACCTCAACTTCATGGGTGTTCCGTATCCCACCCTCAATTAACGCCACATCGATATTGTCTGGAATATCCTTGGCGTCAATAAGGGTGGGGGCATAGATGAGCTCGTTAGCTACGAGTATATCAATGAGAACCTCGTGCAATCCAATAGCTGCAACTTGGCAGCCACTGTCCCCTGCGAGCCCAATTATTAATATTCTGGCCATTTTATCTCCTACATTTTGAAGACTAACCCATGCCCAATTTGACTATTATCTAATACATACACAGTACTTTCAGCAAGGTTGAGCATATTGGGAATCTTATAATGTTGCTAATGTTAGAATATATTATTTTCGGCGAGAGTTTCTTGCAGTTTTTAGAAATAAGGAAAGTAATTACTGTAAAAGCTAAAAGTTGATTTAAGTCGTGAGGAAAGTGACAAGTTCATCTATGTCTCCCTCGACAGCAACTTGGATCTGTCCCATAGGGGCCTCATTCTCAAGGGTCAGAGAGACGTGGCCAGCGTACGCGGCTTGACGGTTCAACCCGAAGCTGAGGCGGTTCCCGTCAGTCCACCTTGTGAGAACATCACTCATTGTGGTCCTGATCTTGTCCTGGGCGATCCTGGTCCTGAGCTTGCTGAGGCTCAGATAGCCTTCAAGCTCTGAGATGAGCATGTCCTCGGCTTCCACTAGCTCGATTTCACCGAACATGTTGGTGAGGGCCTTCGTGAC
>JAUWLH010000241.1 GCA_030613835.1 Candidatus Bathyarchaeota archaeon
AAGAGGACACGAAGCCTGATCCCGATCCGAAGTTCAAGGAAACTGAGGAAGATCCTGAGGACGATGAACAGGGAGCAAAAAACGAGAAAAGCGGCTGGCGGCACTGGCTGCCCTTTGATTAGATCACTTGCCCCTTTTTAATATAACTTCAATCAAATCTTACGCATGTCAGGCTATCAAGTGATCATCGGAATGATGAGCCATGAGACAATCACCTTCAGCACTGTCAAGACGACCCTGAGTGATTTCAGGCCCATGTACGGCCAGGAGATCGTGGAGACTTTAAAGGGAACCCGAAGCGGTATCGGGGGATACATCGATGTATTTGATCGTGAGGGAGTCGAGTATATCCCAACCATAGCCGCTGGAGCCACCCCTGCTGGGGAGCTGCGTAACGAGGATTTCTGGAAGATAGTAAATTATATCAAGGATGCGATCAATCAAGCCGGAAAGATCGATGGGGTCCTACTTGCACTCCATGGGGCCATGGTGGCTGAGGGAGCCCCGGAGGCAGAGGGGACGCTGCTCAGGGAGGTTAAGGAGATAGTGGAGGATACCCCCGTAATAGTCACCCTGGACCTCCACGGGCTGATCTCGGGTTCATTGATCGACAACTGTGACGCCGTTTTTGGTTACGATACAAACCCACACATAGACATGTACGAGAGGGGGGTGGAGGCAGCTGAGACGCTAGTCAAGACCATGAAAGGCGAGATAAAGCCAACAGTCGCTCATAGAAAGCTCCCAATGTTGCCTCCCACTATAAACCAGAGAACCGCAGAGGGACCCATGGTTAAACTACTCGAAACCGCCAGGCAGATGGAGACCCAACCGGGCGTGCTCAACGTGTGCCTTTTCCCGGCCTTCCCCTACGCTGACGTGCAAAGGGCAGGGTCAGCGGTAGTGGCTGTAACGGACAACGACCCCGAGCTAGCCCAGGAACTGGCCGACATCTTAGGAGAAGAGATGTGGAGCCTGAGAAACGAGTTCCTAAAACCATTAACCCCCATAGCAGAGGCCGTATCAACTGCCATAAACGCCCCAGAGGGTCCCGTAGTACTGGCGGATGTGGCAGACAATCCTGGGGGTGGTGCCCCGGGGGATGGAACTGAGATACTTCGAGAGTTACTCAGACAAGACGCAACAAACACGGGGTTCGCGTGCATCAAAGACCCAGAAGCGGTCCAAAAGGCAATTGAAATCGGGGTCAAAAACACCTTCACAATGAAGATAGGGGCCAAGACAGATGGCTTCCACGGAGAGCCACTGGAGGTCACAGGAACCGTGCGCACAATCACCGATGGGAGGTTTATCCACAAAGCGATGGCGGTCGGCGTACCAGCAGATGTGGGGAGAACCGCCGTGATCGACGTAAATGGGATAGAGATCATACTAACGGAGAGGAGCCACGCGCCAAACGATCCAGAAATCTATAGGAGGAACGGGATAGAGCCCACCGACAAGAAGATCCTCGTACTCAAAAGTAGGGGACATTTCAGGGCCGCGTACGAGCCATTCAGTAAACAGATCATTGAGGTAGACGCCCCGGGATTAACCACTCCAAACCTGGAATGGTTCACATATCATAACATTCCCAGGCCCATCTGGCCGTTTGATGACCCAAAATGAGGCCGAATCCCCTATCCATCAATGGCTCCAGTTTAAAGTGACTCCCACGCACAGTGCCCGTGCACAAAATCTGGCACTGACTGACAATACTCCGCTACAACCCTTTAACGGTCTTTTTTCCGTCCTTGTCCGCGATAACCAGTTTCTAAATTTCATTCATATTTGTTCTTTTTGGGCTACCAAGCAGATGCGGTTTTTTTGGGATATGAGATGAACTGAGTCCTTGTTGGTACGCTGAGCGCGCTCGCCAGTTAGAGATTTGAACTCATTTATGTCCTATTCGTATTTTCCGCTTAGACTGATGGCCACCAAGATGAATGGATGGTCTACCCGGATAAACCTGAGATTATGTTTGAATCCTTTAGGAAGAAAAACTGCGTTAGTTCTATCAGATCTATGCAACTCACCCTCCTCACCCAAGATGTACTCTATCTCACCACCAAGATCTTCTGGATCATCCATGTTTGTCCCCAATAGAATGATGACCTCATCATACGGGTGCACATGATCCTCGGTAAACGGATTAGTACTTGGTAGATCTATTATCCCAATGTGAAGGATGTGTGTGTTGCTTCCTTCAACAAGTTCATTATCCATGTAGATCCTTGTGTCTGTTTTACCTGTTACCGCTCCCTCTGCTGCTGAGAATGGCAGTTGCTCCATTTTAGGGACAGATATGAAATAATCATTATACTTCTTACCACTCAAGTGAATCATCTATCCCAGCAGATTATGAGAATTAATAATTTACCGCATACTCGCCTACACGCGCGAACGTGCAGCTAAGTCTCATCGTGATAAAAAATGGTCCCGCCCGCAGGAGTTGAACCTGCAACCCTCCGGTGTCTGCTCATGGTCTGATTGCCACTGCCCCACGGGGCGATGACTACAGCCGGATGCTCTGCCATTGAGCTAGGGCGGGCGGGACAGCACATTCTCATGCCTTACATTGATTTAAGCGATTTGGTCAAGTGTTTCTGCCCTATTTTGATATAGATTACCAGTATCTATCCAGGGTTATGATATTGACTTCCATAAAGGATAACCTTCGTTTCGGCATATTGGGTTCAGTTGGTTAGTGATGGGTATCGAGGGCAAGGAAATAAGAGTGAAGGACGTAATCACAATAAGCCGTGACAAGTCAGCCAGATCGGCTTTAGGATTAATGGGTTACTTCAATATGGATTGCTTGCTCGTGATGGAAGATGATTACCCCGTGGGGATGGTCACAAGATCGGACATAAATAAGTCGCTAGACCTCGACATGGTCGAGGTTGGCAGCATCATGTCCGAGCCCCTAGTGTGGGTGAGGTACAACACGACCCTAACCGAGGTAGCTGAACTGATGGAGACAGAAAAGGTGAATAAAGTCCCCATATTCGGCAATCTATCCAGCGGCCCGGTCCTGCTCGGCATGTACGTGCATGAGAGGAAGGAACCGGAACCGATAGAA